>DAINSJ010000057.1:0-9458 GCA_036741375.1 Candidatus Limnocylindrales bacterium | reverse complement strand
TGCTGACGTACCACCGCGCGAAGGGCCTCGAGTGGGACGCCGTCTTCCTGCCGGCGCTGGAGGAAGGGCTCCTCCCGATCCGCCAGGCGAAAGAGGACGCCGAGGTCGATGAGGAACGCCGCTTGCTCTATGTCGGGATGACCCGCGCCCGGACGCACCTCGCGCTGTCGTGGGCGCAGAGCCGAGTCGGCGCAGGCGGCAAGGTGGGCAGGCGCCAAAGATCGCGCTTCCTGATCTCCCTCGAACGCGGGCGAACGAATGAGCGACGCGTCGTCACCCTTCCGCCGGCCGGCCGGGCGCGGGTGCCGTCACCCGACATCGAGGATCGGTCGTTGCTCGAGGCCCTCCAGCTGTGGCGGCGCGATCGGGCCCGCGCCGACGCAGTCCCAGCCTACGTGGTGGCCCACGACGCCACGCTTCTCGCGATCGCCGAGGACCGCCCTCAGACGCTCGCGGCCCTCCGACGTGTCAAGGGCATGGGCCCGGCCAAGCTGGAGTCGTACGGCGAGGAGATTCTCGCGATCATCGAGGCGAGGGGAGCGGGCGGCTCGGGCGCGTCAGCCGTCGAGGAGGCTTAGCCTGACCGTGCGGGTGGCGTTGTCGATGTTCGTGTCGAGCAACGCGATCGACTGCCACGCGCCGAGGGCGAGCCCGCCCGCGACGACCGGGATCGTGATAGACGGAGGAGCAAACGCCGGCACGACGTGATCGGCGCCGTGACCGGTCGAGCCATGTCGATGCACCCAGCGCTGGTCGCGCGGGAGGAGCCGATCGAGCGCCGCCAGGAGATCCTCCTCGGAGCCCGAGCCGAGCTCCATGACGACGAGGCCCGCCGTGGCGTGTGGAACGAACACGTTCAGCAGCCCATCGCCCGCGCCGGCGACGAAAGCCCCGCATGCCGCGGTGATATCGAACAGCGCGCGTCGGCGGCCGGTGTGGATCGTGATCTCGGTCGTCTTCATGGTTCGGTGACGCGTTGCCCCGCGGCCCGGCGACTCGCTAGCGACCGCCTTCGATCGCCCGCAGGATGAGCCGGACGACGATCGAGCCGAGGACCGCGAACACGAGCGCGCCAATGAAGCCCTGGACCTGGTTGTAGCCGAGCTCGCGGGCCAGCCAGCCCCCGACGATCGCGCCGAGGATCCCGACGACGACCGTCGGCAGGCAGCCCTGCACGCTGCGGGTCCCGACGAACCAGCCTGAGATCGAGCCGGCGATGAGCCCGAGGATGATCCAGCCGAGGAGATCGATCATCAGTTCCCTCGTTCATCAAGCGGGGCGCTGTCAGCCGTATTGTCGCTCGGCGAGCCCTCGGTCGGCGCAGGAGCCGCGACCGGGAAATAGAAAAGCGGCCCGTACAGGACGGACCGCTTTGCTTGACCGGCGGCCCGCACGAGGCGGGCCGCCATCGGGTCAGGCCGCTGAGACTCGCGAGGCGCGAGGACCCTTGGGGCTCTGCTCGATCTCGAACTGGACCTTCTCACCGCCGACGAGGCGGTCGAAGTCGAGCGAGGAATCGAGTCCGCCGCGATGGAAGAAGTATTCCTTCGCATCCTCGGCGGCGATGAAGCCGAAGCCGCGATCGGCAACGACCTTCTTGATGGTACCGGTGGTCATGATGACCTCCAACACTTCCCGAACAGGAATGGCAGAACGCACGGTCCGTTCGAAAAGGAGTCGACCACGCGGAGCATCGCAGCGAGATGTTGCGAGGCAAGGATCATAGCACAAATGTTCGATCTTGGCTACCCCTGATCGGGCGCCGGGCGCGCAGGCCGCCGCTAGCTCGTTGGCTCGTCGTCCTCGAGGCCCAGGCCGCCCCACACGACACGCTCCCAACCCACAGCTCGAGTCGCACAATGGGGCCATGACGACGCCAAGCGAGAGATCGACGCGATGCTCGCCGCAGCGGCGCCCGACCAGCAGGCCGCGCTCCAGGCACTTCGCGAGACGATCGCGGCCGCGGCGCCCGAGGCCGAGGAGACGATCAGCTACTCGATGCCGGCGTTTCCGCTACCGCGGTCGCGCGCTCGTGTCCTATTCGGCCTTCAAGAACCACTGCTCGCTGTTCCCGATGAGCGCCGAGCTGATCGAGCGGCATCCCGAGAAGGTCGGCGCGTTTGCGACCGCCAGGGGGACGCTCCAGTTCACGCCGTCGAACCCGATCCCTGCGGACGTCGTCACGTGGCTCGTTCGCGAGCGAATGGCCCAGATCGATGCCCGCCAGGGCGGTCAGGGCCGGTAGTCGAGCTCGGAGTTCGCCCAGACACGCTGGAGCACGTAGTGGCCATCGCCCTGGGGATCGGTGAGGGCGGCCCGCGAGTTGAAGAGCATCACGTAGGGATGCATCCGGGTGTTCACGAGCTCCGAACCTCGGAAGGACAGCGTGACGATGACGCCCTCCTGGGTCTGCTGCCACCAGTCCTGGCCGAACATGATGTTGCCTTCGCTCGCCATGACGAGCCCAACCCCGCTGCTCCGGCGCCGGATGAGCATCGGGCCGGCGAGGTGCGTGCCCGCGCCGATAACGTCGTCGCAGCCGGCCTGGTCGAACCACTGGAGCTGGACGAGCTCGCTCGGCTTGAGGTCGCTGTGGTACTCGGCGCCGCCCCACCACTGGGGATCGCAGATGACGACCTGCGCGCCGCCGGCTCGCGCCCGCCGGACGCTCTCGATGACATTTGCCTTCCGGAGCCAGGCGACGCCCGGCGTGGTGGCGTCGGCCTCGACGACGCCCGGGACGTCGTTCCAGGCGACGAAGGCGACCTTGACCCCGGCCCGCTCGACGTAGGCCGGCTCGAGCGCCTGGTCCTTGTTCAGGCCGAGGCCGGTGTGCTCGATGCCGTACTGGTCCAGCAGGCGCAGCGACGAGCGGATCCCGGCTGGGCCCTTGTCGCTGTTGTGGTTCGCCGCCATGTAGAGCACGTCGAAGCCGAGCTTGGCCTGCCATAACGGCAGGACGTCCTCGCTGATGCTAAAGAACAGGGCTCGCCCGAGATTGGGGACCCAGCTGGCGCTGTCGACGATCGGGCACTCGACGTCGGCGATCGTGAGGTCGGCGCCGGCGATGAGCTTCGCGACCGTCCCGTTGTGGCCCGTATCGACGGCCGAGACGACCAGATGCGCCGCGATGCCGCTCGGCGGGCTCGGGTCGAGGAACGGCTTCCCGCGATAGCGCGCCGTGCCGCCGTTGAACACCCAGTCCCAGCCCTTGTGGAGCGTGATCGCCTGGTACGCCGCCCCGCGGTCGGGACATGAGCCGCCGACCGACGAGATCGTCCAGACCTTCGATGCGTCGTAGGCGATCCATGCCGGGTCGATGGCTGGGGCGCCGGTCGCACGGCCCTGGACGGGATAGGGGAGCGCTCGAGCCGCCGGGTCGCCGAAGAGGTCCGCGCCGAAGAGCCCGAACGGCCCTTTCCCGTCGATCGAGAGGATCGCCGTCGCTGGCTCCACGAGACCCGGCGGCAGAAGCGCGACGAGCGATGGCTTCGCGGCGATCGCGCCCGCGATCTGATCGGCCGGAACGCACGGCGCGGTGACGGTCAGTGGCGGCTCAGTCACCGCCAAGCCGCATGGCACGACGAGCCTGCCACTCTCGGCAAGGACGCCGAGCTCCGGCAGGGTGATCGCCGACTTGAGGTTCGTCAGCCCGGTGACCACGGCGAGCGGAAGGGTTAAGGACACCGCGGTCGCGGTCCCGGATGGGCTCGGCGCAGGGCTCGGCGGCAGGGACGCGGCCGCGGACGGCGGGGCCGCGGTCAGGGTGGGGCCGGGCGTGATGTCCGGGCTCAGGCACCCAGCGACCACGGCGGATACCGCCAGGAGCCTCGCGCCGCGGCGAATATCGCCCGCGAGGCTGCGCAGCCGCGGCCCGCCTGTTCGAGTCAGGCGCGATCCATCCGGATCAGGCGGAGGCAGCAGGACGGCGGCGTCTGCCGGCACGGCGCAGGGCACGGTACATATCGCGGGGATCGATCGGAGGCGGGAGGACGCTCCCTCCGTCGGCTCCGGGAGCCTGGTCCGCACGAAGCCCGTCGAGCATCACCCGGACCAACCGTCGCGAGGCGGCGGGTGCCCCTTCGCCCATGGCTTCGACGACCCCGGCATTCGCCATCAGGACCAGGGGCAGGTCTTCCGGGGTGACGTCGGCCCGTAGGCGGCCCGCCAGCTTCGCACGCTCGATCAAGCGGACCACGAACCCGTAGCCCCGCTCCCGCTGTTCCTCGAGGATCGGCGCGGCGGGCAGGGTCCGGGTGAAGACGTCTCCGACGCCGCGGGCGGTCTGCATCTCACAGATGTGCTCGACAAACCTCGTGAAGCCCGTCCATGGGTCGGGCTCGTCGAGCGCATGCTCGGCAGCTCGGACGAATTCCGCCATCCGGTCCTCGAAGGCGGCGGCGATGAGCGCGTCCCGCGTCGGAAAGCGCCGGTACAGCGTCGCGATCCCGACACTGGCGCGCTCTGCGACGACGTCGAGGGACACGTCGAGCCCCTGCTCGGCAAAGACGGTCCGGGCCGCCTCTATCAGCTTCTCGCGATTCAATGCCGCGTCGCGACGAAGGGTCATGGGCAGAGTGTACACAACCGGAGAACGTCCTCCACTTCCGTGGTACAGTGCAGATCCACAACCGGAGTACTAGCTCCACTTGTATCGCGAGGACCTCGATGAAAGCGTTCGCACTGACCACCGCCGACCAGCCCGCCAGCCTCGTCGACCTGCCCGACCCCGAGACCGGGGCCGGCGCGCTCCGCGTCCGCGTCCGCGCCGCGTCGATCAACGCCTTCGACGTCCACCACGCCACGGGCCTCTTCATGGGGATGATCCCGCATGACCTGCCGACGGTGGTTGGGCGCGACTTCGCGGGCGTCGTCGAGGCAGTGGGCGAGGGCCGAACCGACGTCGCCGTTGGCGATGAGATCTTCGGGTTCGTGTCCTGGGCGCCGCCGCTGCATGACGGCAGCTTTACCGAGACAGTCGTTTCGGGCGACCTCATCTTCGCCCCCAAGCCTCCCGGCCTTTCGTTCGAGAGAGCGGCATCGCTGGGGCTCGCCGGCATCGCGGCACTCGATCTCGTCGAGGCGGTCGACCCGGCGTTGGGCGATGTCGTCGTCGTCGCGGGCGCCACCGGGGGCGTCGGCTCCATCGCCGTCCAGCTCGCGGCGAAGCGCGGCGCCTCGGTCGTGGCCACCGCAAAGGCCGGCGAGCAAGAGGCGTTCGTGCGGAGCCTGGGTGCGTCGGATACGGTTGACTACGCCGCCGGTAACGTCGCCGAGCAGATTCGGGCGCGCTATCCCGCCGGGGTGGATGCGCTGATCGATACCGTTAACCGTGATGAGGCTGCCGCCGAACTGGTGGCAACCGTTCGCGACGGCGGCCGCCTTGCCACGACCCAGGGCACGGCCGATGTCGAGGGGCTGGCGACTCGCACGGTACGAGCGACCAATGTCGTCGCGTCGCCGACCCCGGAAAAGCTCGGGTCGCTCGCCGCGCAGGCCGTCGGCGGTGGCCTCATCGTCCAAATCCAGGAGACGTTCCCGCTGGCCGAGGTCCAGGCTGCGCTCGCGGCGTTTTCCGCCGGGACCACGGGCAAGATCGTCGTGGTCGGCTGACCATGGACACGGTTCTTTGGATTCTCCAGATCCTGCTCGCGCTGGCGTTCCTCGCCGCGGGCGTCAACCACGCCACGCAGCGGGACAAGGCGTCGGGGCGTTCCGCCTGGATGCTGGCCGTCACGAAGCCGGTCCTGACCACGATCGGCATCCTCGAGATTGCTGGTGCGGCAGGCCTCGTCCTGCCAGCCGTCACGGGCATCGCGCCGTGGGTCACGCCGCTCGCCGCGGCGCTGCTCGCGCTCCTCATGGTGTTCGCGGCCGGCTTTCATCTGCGGCGGCCGGGGGAAGGCATGAACGCCGGGCCGAATCTCATCCTCGCCGCCCTGGTGGGCTTCGTCGCCGTCGGTCGTCTCGTCTTCGCGCCATACGTTTGAAGCCCGTGGAATACCCCTACCCAGTATTGACAGCGGGGTTGTCAAGGGGGCGTTTCGAGGCGTAGAATGCCAAGTGAACGGCTTGTCAAGTCTTGACAGGCCGACAGTCATGTCCGGCAGGTCGCGGCCGGGGCGACTGGAACGGAACCTCTCGGTGTTCTGGAGCGTAGACACCAGAGAGCGGGTAATCGGAGGCGCGGATCACGGCAGGCGGAATCGCAAGCGAAGTCAAGAGCCGGCTGAACATCGTCGACGTGGTCGGCGAGACGGTGCAGCTGAAGAAGGCGGGCACGACCTACAAGGGACTGTGCCCATTTCACGGCGAAAAGACGCCGTCGTTCACGGTTACCCCGAGCCGGGACTCCTGGAAGTGCTTCGGCTGCGGCCTCGGCGGCGACGTCTTCAGCTTCGTCATGCAGCGCGACTCGGTCACGTTCCCGGACGCGTTGCGGACGCTCGCGGCCAAGGCCGGCGTCGAGATCGACGAGCGGACCAAGCGCGAGGATGCCCATCGGGCTCGGCTCCGTGACGTCTTCGAGACGGCGATCGCGTTCTATCACCAGGTGCTGACCGCAACGACCGTCGGCGCTCCGGCCCTCGACTATCTTCGCGGGCGCGGCTTCAGCGACGCGACGGTCGAAACCTTCCAGCTGGGCTGGGCGCCCGATGGCTGGGACGTCATGAGCCGCAAGCTCGTCGAGAAGCGGGGGATCAAGCCCGAGGAGCTCGTCGAGGTCGGCCTCGCGTCGCCCGGGCGTTCGCAATCCCGCGGCGTCGGGATCATCGACAAGTTCCGGGGTCGCGTCCTGTTCCCGATCCGGGATCAGAACGGCGCGGCAGTGGGCATCGGTGGCCGGATCCTCGGGTCCGAGACCGAGGCAACTGAGCGAGCTGCGGCGGCCGGTCGGGACGCTGGGCCCAAGTATCTGAACTCCCCGGGCACGCCGCTCTTCGACAAGAGCCGGACGCTGTACCTCATCGACAAGGCCAAGAGCTCGATCCGCAAGTCGGGCCAGGCCGTCATCGTCGAGGGCTACACCGACGCGCTCATGGCCCACCAGGCCGGCTACGACAACGTGGTGGCCTCGCTCGGCACGGCCTTGACGCCCGGCCAGGTCGCCCTGCTGACCCGCTACGCGAAGCGGATCGCGCTCGCCTACGACGTCGACGCGGCGGGCCAGAAGGCCGGCACGTTCGGCGTCCAGGCGCTCCAGGGGCTGATCGGCCAGCTCGCGGCCACCGAGAGCGGCATCGAGCTCGACGAGGTCCGCGTGGTTCGCCTGCCCGACGGCAAGGACCCCGACGAGGTCCTCCGCGACTCGCCCGACTTGTGGCGCGAGGAGGTCCGGACCGCGCAGCCAATCGTCGAGTACCTCATCGACACCTACGCCCGCACCTATGACCTCAAGACGCCCGGCGGCAAGGCTCGCTTCGTCGATGCCCTCATGCCGACGATCCGCGCCGTCCCGAACCCGGTCATGCGGGATGCGTACCTGCAGCAGGTCCGCCAGACCTCCGGGGTCGAGGAGCGGATCCTGCTCGAGGTCCTTCGTGGATCTCGCCTGGGCGGCGCCTCAGGCCTCGCCGCGCCGTATGCGGGCGGGCCGCTCTCCGGCGGCGCACACCCCGGCGATCGGACCGCGAGTGACGCAGCGGCAGGCGTCGCCGGAGGAAACGGCTCTCGGGCCCGTGCGGCGGCCGGCGGCCACGGCAGCCAGGACGGCCGAATCTCGGCCGACAGCGTTCTTGCCGCGGCGGACTCCCTCCCGGTCGCGGACATCCTCAGAGGGGTCCTGCCCCAGGAGGCAGAGCTCCTCCGCCTGCTGCTCCTGGTCCCCGAGATCCAGCTCAAGGTCGTCGACCAGGTCGGCCCAGACCAGCTGCCGAGCACGGTCGCCCGCGAGCTGTTCAAGGCCGTCGTGTTCGCCCGCGAGCCCAACGACGAGGGCGTCCATCCGCCATTCAGCCTCACGGCCCTCGTCCAGGCGCTCGATCCCGAGACGGCAGCGCTCGCGCAGGCCGTGCTCGCCCGTCGCGACCCGAACCCGCGCGAGCTCAGCGAAGCCGATCTCGCCTATGAGATCGAGCGATTGACCATCGACCTCGAGGAACGCGCTCTCGACGAACGCTCCGAATACCTGCAATCCGCCCTCGCCGAAGCCGAGCAGACCGGCGACCGGGTTTCGGTCGACCGCCTCTCGCTCGAGGGCCAGGCCATGAACGACCAGCGGCGCTCGCTCCATCGTCGCCGCGACCAGACCAAGCTCATCACCGCCAGGAGGTAGCAACAACCATGCCAGTCGATCCACTCGATCAGCAGCTCGTCGAAGCCGTGCTCACCCGACCCCGTCGGGGCAAGGCCGATCTCGAAGAGGCCAAGCTCGCGGGCATTCGTCCATCCCGTGCCGCCCTCGACGAGGACGAAGAAGAGGATCTCGAGGACGAGCCCGAGGCGGCGCTTTCGCCGGCGTCGCTCGATGACGATGACGATGTCACCGTCGAGGTCGTTGGCGACGATGCCGACGCCCGCGAGGCCAAGCTGCCCGCGGACGCCCCGGCCAAGCTGGACGCGGAAGAGCTCGAGGAGCCGACGGCGGCCGAGCTCGAGGCCCTCTCGGCTGACATGATCGGGATCGACGACCCGGTCCGGATGTACCTCAAGGAGATCGGCAAGGTCGCCCTGCTGACCGCCGAGGAAGAGGTCGTCCTGGCCAAGGCGATCGAGCTCGGCGAGCAGCTCGTCGACGATCCCTGGAAGGGGATCGTCTCGCTCCACGAGTGGACGACCCACAACACGGAGACGAAGACCCGAACCCTCAAGCAGCAGCACCGGCTGCCGCTCGGCGAGGAGGCCCACCGGCTCGTCCGGGATGCCGTCTCGGCGCCCGAGGCCAAGGACCTGCTCGTCACGCCGCCGGACTTCCACCTCGTGAAGGCCGCTCGCGACGTCCAGTCCGAGGGGACGAAGGAGCTCATCAAGGAAGGGCGGAAGCTCGTCCACCTGTACTCCGAGGAGCCGACGCCGGACACGTTCCTGCCGCTGCTCGACTGGGCCTACCTGGCCGTCCACAACGGCGACCTGGACTCGCGCGACAACATCGGCCTCCGGGCGATCTACGACTGGACCCGCGACGAGGTCGCATTTCCGGCGCTCGAGCGCTGGATCATGGCCCCGAAGGACGCCGAGCTCCTGAAGATGATGGGCTTCGATCCCGAGGTCCCGAAGAACACGAAGCTGGCCCACCGCAAGGGCGAGCTGGTGCGCATCGGCCGCGACGCGCGGGAGCAGCTGACCTCGGCGAACCTGCGGCTCGTCGTGTCGATCGCGAAGAAGTACATCGGCCGCGGGATGTCGTTCCTCGACCTGATCCAGGAGGGGAACATCGGGCTCATTCGAGCGGTCGAGAAGTTCGACTACGAGAAGGGCTACAAGTTCTCGACGTACGCCACGTGGTGGATCCGGCAGGC
>DAINSJ010000056.1:0-9481 GCA_036741375.1 Candidatus Limnocylindrales bacterium | reverse complement strand
CGGCGCCGGGTGAACAACCTGCGTGGGAATCACAACTAGGGCGGAGCCACGCCTACCGCTCCGAGCGGTCCTCGATCTCCCAGGCATGGTCGAGGGCGTGCCACGCGGATCGCCGGACGAGGAACCGGACCGTCCACGTCTTGTGGACCGGCGAGCCGTCGGACGGCGTTCGAACGACGTCAAGGATGGCCGCCCGCAGGGCGTCGACGCCCGCCGGATCGTCCGATCGAGGGGGCGAGATCCTGATCCCGACCGCTCCGGCGTAGCCGTGGTCGGCAGCGTTGACGTGGTCGACGATCTTCGGCGTGTCCCGACCGCCGCCTCGCGGCCCCTTGCGGAGCGTGGCCGGCGCGGCCTTCGCCGTTCGGTCGAAGGTCGCCCAGGCGGTCTCCAGGAATTCCGCGAGCCTCGTCGCGGCGGCCCGGTCGGTCGGCTTATGGTCGGCCTCGGCGATGGCACCGGGGGCGCCGAACGCGGTGGTTGCATTGCCGTCGAGCTGTTCGATCACCTCGAACCGATCCACGGCGTCCATTGGGAGCCGCGCGGCCGCCGACCGGATCGCTTCGCGATAGCGCGACTCGTACGCAGCGAGCGCCTCCATCGCCAGCTCGGGGGTCTTGCCGGCCCGCGACCAGCCCGGCCAGTCGATCGCGGTCGCGAACGCCTTCTTCGGTGTCGTCTCGAGGACGACCTGGATGCTTTCGTCGCTCACGCGGCGAGCCTGCCGCCGGTCGCCTCGCGGAGCGAGCGAACGAGGCCGGCCAGCGCTGCCACGTCCCGGCCGTCGTCGCCGAGCGCATCGACGAGCGCCGACGCCACGATCACGCCGTCAGCGCCGGCTCGAGCGAGGGCGCGGACCTGTTCGGGCCGGCTGACCCCGAAGCCCACGGCCACGGGGACCGGCGAGACCGCCTTCACGGCCACGATGAGCCGGCCGACACTGCGCGGCAGGCTGCGACGGGCCCCGGTCACCCCGACGAGCGATACGCAATACAGGAATCCGCCGGTTCGCTCGGCGATGAAGCGCCGGCGCTCCGGCGGCGTCGTCGGCGCGACGAGGTAGACCACCGCGAGCCCTGCCTCGGTTGCCGCCACCTCGAACGGGCCGCCCTCGTCGGGCGTGAGGTCGGCGACGATGATCCCGCTCGCTCCCGCGGCGGCGAGGCGATCGAGAACGGCCCGGCCGTCGCCGCCACCGAGCGCCTGGTTCGCATAGCCCATCGGCACGATCGGGACGCCCGGCCGCTCGGCCGCGATCCGGCCGACGATCTCGATGGACTGGTCGAATGACCAGCCCGCGCGGAGCGCCGTCTCGGAGGCCCGCTGGAGCGTCATCCCGTCGGCCAGCGGGTCCGAGTACGGCAGTCCGACTTCGAGGAGGTCCGCTCCGGCGTCAATGCAGGCGAGCGCCGCCTGGACGCTCGTGTCCGCGTCGGGGTAGCCCGCGACAACGTATGGGATCAGCGCAGCGCGACCCTCGGCCTTCGCCCGCTCGAAGGCCGCCGCGATTCGCCGACCGCCGGCCGTGGCATCCGTCATCGCCGGGTGTCGAGCCAGCGGCCGAAGGCGGCGAGGTCCTTGTCGCCTCGTCCCGAGAACCCGAGGATGATGACCGCCTCGGCTGGATAGGCCACCCCGGAACCCTCGACCCCGGCGAGCAGGCGCGGCACGACCGCGACCGCGTGGGCCGTCTCGAGGGCCGGGAGAATCCCCTCGGTTCGGGAGACGAGCTCCATCGCCGCGAACGCCTCGTCGTCGGTTGCCGCGGCGACCTCGAGTCGGCCGGCGGCTGCAAGCGCAGCGATCTGTGGGCCGACTCCCGGATAGTCCAGCCCGGCCGAGGCGGAGTGGGCTTCGACGACCTGGCCGTCGCGGTCCTGAAGCATCATCGAGCGGGTGCCGTGGAGGATGCCCGGCGACCCTCCCGCGAGCGCCGCCGCGTGCCGGCCCGTCTCGATCCCGTCGCCGGCAGCCTCCGCGACCCCAAGCCGCACGGACGGCTCGCCGATGAACCGCGAGAGGAGACCGATCGCGTTCGAGCCGCCGCCGACGCAGGCCAGGGCAAGGTCGGGCAGACGACCCTCCGCAGCTTCGAGCTGGACCGCCGCCTCGTCGCCGATCCGGCGCTGGAGGTCCCGCACGATCGTGGGGTAGGGGTGCGGGCCCATCGCGGAACCGAGGACGTAGTGGGTCGTGGCGACGTTCGTGACCCAGTCCCGCATCGCCTCGTTGATCGCGTCCTTGAGCGTCGCGCTGCCGGACGTGACGGAGCGGACCTCGGCCCCGAGGGCGCGCATCCGAAGGACGTTGGGCTCCTGGCGCTCGATGTCCTCGGCGCCCATGTAGACCACGCATGGCAGCTCCAGCAGCGCGCAGGCCGTGGCCGTCGCGACGCCGTGCTGCCCGGCACCCGTCTCGGCGATCACCCGGGTCTTGCCGAGGCGCCGGGTGAGGAGCGCCTGGCCGAGCGCGTTATTGACCTTGTGCGCACCCGTGTGGGCGAGGTCCTCGCGTTTCAGGTATAGCCGGAGCCGGCTCGGCACGCTCCCATCCGGGGCGGCGTGGTGCGCTCGCTCGAGGACGGCATCGGCGAGGTGATCCGCGCGGTAGAGGGGCGTCGGCCGGCCCGCGTAGGTCGCGAGCCGCTCGCGAAGCTCGGCCCAGAACCGCGGGTCGTCACGGAGGGCCGCGTACGCGCGTTCGAGCGCGTCGAGGGCCGCGACGAGCGTCTCTGGAACGTATCGACCACCGAACTGCCGATCGGTGCCCCACCGGCCGCGCGCGTCTGCTTCGAGGAGTCCCGGATCGATGGGCGTCGGACGAACGGCGAGATTTGGGCGATCCGCTCTCGCCTCGCGGGCACGCTTCACGAACAGCGCAACACGGAGTGGATCCTTCCGGGCCCGCTCGCCGGCGACGCGCGGCGCTTCGACGCCCGACGCCACATCCACGCCGACCACTGCCGAGGATCGCAACGCATCCCCGACCGAGGCGGGATCGAGGCCGCCGCCGAGCAGCACGGGCACCTCGCGCGCGACCGCTGCGACGATCGCGGTGTCTGCCCGCGTCCCCGTACCGCCCGGATGCGCGCCGCCAGCCGTGTCGAGCAGGACGCGGGTGGCGCCCGCCGCGAGCGCGGACCGGGCGCGGGCAATGGCGGCAGTTGCAATTGCCGCCCCACCGTCGTCGCCCTCGTCGGCGTCGGCTTGACGCGGCAGGTGGACCACCTTCCACGCTGGTCGCTCGAGGGCGCCGATCAGGGCATCGGATTCATTGCCGCTCAACTGGACCGCATCGGGATCGAGGGCGGCAACGATCTCCGAGAGCTCGCCCCGGGAGCGGTCCGCGGTGATCGCGACGATGGCCGGTCGTCGATCCGGCGATGCGCTCGAGCGAGCCAGACCGGCCAGGTCGCGGGCCTCCTCGATGGACAGTGCCCGGGGCGTCCCGGGCACGAGGTTGAGGCCGATGGCGTCGACCCGGGCGCGAACCGCCGCGTGGATCCCCACCGCGTCGGTGACGCCGCAGATCTTCACGAATGGTCGGCTGGCGACTTCGACAATGTCCTCGGATGGCATGCCGGCGACGACGAAAGCGCGAGCCGCCGCCTCGGGATCGGCAGCGCGAACGAGCGCCTCGCCGACGAGCGCGGCGTCGAACCCGGCTGCCCGCCAGTCCGCGATGGTTCCCGCCTCACGAACTCCCGATTCGGCGACGACGAGACGGTCACCGGGGACCTGTGGGCGGAGCCGGATGGCCTGCTCGGGATCGACCGCGAGCGTCCGCAGGTCGCGATTATTGAGCCCGATGAGCCTCGTCCGCGTGTCCAACGCCGCATCGAGCTCGCGGGCGTCGTGGGCCTCGACGAGCGGCTCGAGTCCGAGGTCCAGCGCCCGGTCGACGAGGCCGGCGAGGCGCGCGCGCGGATGGAGCACGGCCAGGAGCAGCACGAGATCAGCACCCGCGGCGCGGAGCAGATCGAGCTGCCGCGGATCGACGACGAACTCCTTCGCAAGCACCGGCACGCTCACCGCCGCACGGACGCGCGCCAGGTCCTCAAGGGAGCCGCCGAACCAGTGCGGCTCGCAGAGCACGGAGATCGCGGTCGCCCCGCCGGCCTCGTAGGCGCGGGCTCGCTGCACGATGTCGTCGTGCGCCGCGGCGATGCGCCCGGCCGACGGCGAGGCGCGCTTGATCTCGGCGATGAGATGGAGGCCTGGTGCGGCGAGGCGCTCCGCGATCGGGCGCGGCTGCGGCGCCATCGAGACCCGGCGTGCGAGATCCTCATCGTCGAGCCCGGCGAAGATGGCTTCGAGGTCGGTTCGCCGGCGATCCGCGATCTGCCCCGCGACGCCGCTCCGCGCCGGTGGCCGGACGGCAATGGTCATGACCGCGTCGCGCCTGCCCGGGGTTCGTCGAGAGCCTCGCGCTCGGCGCCGGTGCGTGACGCCCGCAGGCGCTCCAGCAGCGCCGCGGGCGCACCGGCATCGAGCGTGACGCGCGCCAGTGCGACGCCACCCTCGAGATCCCGCGCTCGGTCCGCGAGGAGCAGGGCCGCGCCGGCGTTCAGCAGCACAACGTCACGCCGGGGTCCCGGCTCGCCGGCGAAGACGCGCTCGACGATCTCCGCGTTCTCGATGGCCGTACCGCCCGCGAGAGCCGACGTCTCGGCGGCCGCGAGCCCGACGGACCGCGCGTCGATGCGCCTCTCCACCACGCCGCTGCTCGTCACGTCGTGGATCACGCCACTGCCATCGAGGGGCAGCTCATCGACGCTTGCGCCGTGAACGACGAACGTGCGCTCGGTGCCAAGGACACCCGCCACCTCGGCGATGCGTGACGCAGTGACGGGGTCGGCGACTCCGATGACGGCTCGCATGGCGCCTGCCGGGTTCGTGAGCGGGCCGATCAGGTTGAAGGCAGTACGGACACCGATCTCGCGCCGGGTCGGACCCGCATGGCGCATCGCGGGGTGGAAGACGGGCGCGAACAGGAACGCGAATCCGAGCTCGTCCAGCTCCCGGGCCGCCGATTCGGCGTCGTGGTCGATCCGGACGCCCAGGGCGTCGAGGACGTCCGCCGAGCCCGAGCGCGAGGTGATCGCCCGATTTCCGTGCTTCGCGACGGGCACACCCGCGGCGGCGACCACGAGCGCCGACGCGGTCGAGATGTTGAACGTGCCGGATCCGTCGCCGCCCGTCCCGACCACGTCGATCGTCCCCGGTGGCGCCTCCACCCTCAGCACCCGCTCGCGCATCGCGGACGCGAACCCGGCGAGCTCCTCGACCGTCTCACCGCGCATTCGCAGCGCCACGAGGAGCGCGGCCAGCTGCGCGGGAGTCGCTTCGCCGTCCATCACCTCGCCCATCGCGAGGCGGGCCTCCTCGAGGCTCAGGCTGCGGCCGTCGACGACGGCGGCGAGGGCTGCCCGGACCTGGTCGCTCATCGGGCGGTGCTCACGCCGGTTCGGGGAGGCCGGCCGCCTCGGCAATGCCGGCGGTGGCGAACGATCCAGAGGCCGCGTCGAGGCGGCCGGCCTCGCCCTCGCCGGCCAGCCGCAGGAAGTTCGCGAGGAGATGTGGCCCTTCGGGAGTCAGGACGCTCTCCGGGTGGAACTGGACGCCCTCGAGCGGGAGGGTCGCGTGACGCAGGCCCATCACCACCCGATCGACCTCGCTCATCGCCGTCACGCGAAGCTCGGCCGGCAGGGTCGCCGGATCGACCGCCAGCGAGTGGTACCTCGCGGCCATGAACGCCGGCGGCATCCCCTCGAGCAGGCCCGCGCCGTCGTGGGTCACCTCGGCCGCCTCGCCGTGGACGAGGGTCGGCGCCCGCACGATCGCGGCTCCGTAGGCAGCCGCCATCGACTGCATCCCAAGGCAGACGCCGAGCAGCGGCAGGGCGCGATCGGCGGCGACACGGACCGCGTCCATTGAGACCCCGGCGTCGTCAGGATCGCCCGGTCCCGGCGAGATCACGATCCCGCGGAGCTCGGCCGCCGGATCGTCGGCGAGGGCCTCGATCCCGGCCCGATCGATGGCGTCGTTGCGGAGAACCGTCACCGTCGCCCCGGCGGCCTCGAGGGCCTGCACGAGGTTGAACGTGAAGCTGTCGTAGTTGTCGATCATGAGGATCACGTCGCCGGCCCACCCGCCGCGGCGTCGGCCTGGGTCGCGTCCGCCTCGCGCCCGCCGCGCGCCACCGGCACCGCGACGGCATCCTCGATGGCCCGCCGCAGGGCCGCCGCCTTGTGCTCGGTCTCCTCGAACTCCCGCTCCGGCACGCTGCCGGCGACGATCCCGGCGCCGCTGTGGATGTGGGCCCGGCCCTCGCGGAGCACGGCGCTGCGGATCGTGATCGCGGTGTCGAGATTGCCGTCGTAGCCGAGGTAGCCGACGGCGCCGCCGTAGAGCCCGCGCCGCTCGCCCTCCGCGGCTGCGATGAGCTGCATCGCCCGGATCTTCGGGGCGCCCGAGAGCGTGCCGGCCGGGAAGACCGACCGAAGAGCTTCGAGGGCGTCGAGATCCGGCTTGAGACGGCCTTCAACGTGTGACACGAGGTGGAGGACGTGGCTGTAGCGCTCGACGTCCATGTACTTCGAGACCGTGACGGTGCCCGGTCGCGACACCCGGCCGAGGTCGTTGCGGCCGAGGTCGACGAGCATGACGTGCTCCGCCCGCTCCTTCGGGTCCCGCTGGAGCTGCTCGGCGAGGATCGCGTCCTCGGCGGCCGTCGCGCCGCGGGGGCGCGTGCCGGCGATCGGGTGGGTCGTCAGCCGATCGCCCTCGACCTGGAGGAGCAGCTCCGGCGAGGCACCGACGACCTCGAACGCTGGGACGCGGACAAAGAACAGGTACGGGCTCGGGTTGACGCGCCGAAGCGAACGATAGAGGTCAATCCCGGCGAGGCCGCGGCCGGTTGCGGGATCGGTCGGGAGGTCGAAGGACTGCCGCCGTGCGAGCACGACCTGGATCGCCTCGCCGGCGGCGATCGCGTCCTTGGCGACCTCGACGGCGTGGATGTATTCGTCGCGGCCGAGGCTCGTCTCGTTCGACATCGGCGGGACGGGCCCACCCGAGGGCGGCACGCCGCCGCCGAGCTCCGCGGCGGTCGGCCGCGCGGTTCGCTCGAGGGCATCGAAGATCGCGCTCTCCGCGATCCGGTAGCGACCCTCGAGGTCGGGCGCGTCCGTGTGCAACGATGCGATCGCCGACAGCGTGTGGGTGAGGTGGTCGAAGACGAGGACGAGGTCGGTCTCGATGAATGCAGCGGCCGGCGTGCCGACGGGATCCGACTCGGGCAGCGGCACGCGCGGCTCGAAGCTCGAGATCGCGTCGTAGGCAAGCGCGCCAACGGCGCCGCCGGTGAAGCGGGGCATGCCCTCGACCGGCTCGACCCGGCGTCGCGGGACGAACGCGCGGATGGCCTCGAGCGGATCCGGCGCGTCGCTGGTGTGACTCGGCAGCTCCGGGTCGTAGCGGTCCACGCTGAGCGGGCGCTCGAGGATCGCGGCGTGGCCGTCCCGAACCTCGAGGAGCCGCCGCGGCCCCACGCCGAGAAACGAATAGCGGCCGAGTCGCTCGCCACCCTCTACGGATTCGAGGAGGTAGGCCGGGGTCGTGCCGTCGTCGAGGCGGAGGAACGCCCCGATGGGCGTCTCGAGGTCCGCCGAGCGCGTGGCGCGCAGCAGCACGGTGTCCGCGTTCCCCGCGAGCCGCTTGGCCTGGGTCAGGCTCAGCGGGTCTGTCGTCGTCAAGGCATCGTCTCCGCTCGGGTCCACATCGAATCTCGCCAGAGAATCAAGAACGGCCTTCGTCCTCCAGGGACGAAAGGCCGTGCCTTCCGCGGTGCCACCCTCATTCGGCGATGCCGCACTCTCGTGACCGACGGGCGCTTTCGCTGCCGATCGGCGCTGCCCGCTAACGCTGGCGCTCTGCGCCGGAGCCTACTGGTCCCGCGACGGTTGTCGTCGCGTTCCGTTCGGTCCGGAGGCTCCCGGGTCCATTTCCCGCCGCCGTCGCTCCGGTTTCCACCAGCCACCGGATCTCTCTGCCGACGCTCGACGGGTACTCGTCCCGTTCACAGCCCGTATTCAGTTGGGCGCGAGTCTAGGCGGCGGCCGGATAGAGCGTCAAGCCCGGCCGGCATGCACCGAGTCAGCCAGGACCGCGCGTGATCAATGCGCCGAGTCCGACACCGCCCAGCACCGTCGCCAGGAGCTGAGGGAGGCCGGTACCCTCCCACGGCTTCGGCGGCAGCCCACCGAGGAACACGCCCGGGTAGAACGAATATGCCACCCCCGAGCTCGTGACCCCGAACACGCCGTTGCTGCGATCGCCGATCAACCAGGACACCCCCCAGACGAGGAGGTACGCGCACGTGAGCAAGGCGAGGACCCAGATCCCGTTTCGCACCCTCTGATCCTAACGACTCAGTAGGCTGGTGCCGTGCCGAACGAGCGGACACCGGCGATCGTGGTCGTCGGTAGCGCCAACGTCGATCTCGTCGCCTACACGCCGCGAATCCCGGGCCCCGGGGAGACCGTGATCGGCGATCGGTTCGCGCTGGGCTTCGGCGGCAAGGGCGCCAACCAGGCGGTCATGGCCCGCCGAGCCGGCGCGCAGGCGTGGCTCGTCGCTCGCGTCGGCGAGGATGAATACGGCGAGCCGACGATCGCCGACCTCGATGCCGCCGGTGTCGGGACGCGCTACGTTGAGCGAGTCCCGGGCGCGACAGGCGTCGCGCAGATCTGGGTCGAGCCGGACGGGACGAACCGGATCGTCGTCATCCCGGGCGCGAACCATGCGTGGCGGGCGGGCGACGCCGCGGCGGCGGTCGAGGCGATCCCGGACGTCGACGTCGTCGTCGGCCAGCTCGAGATCCCCCAGGCCGTCACGGCCGAGGCGTTCGCGGCAGCGAAACGACGCGGCGCGACCACCATCCTCAATCCCGCACCGGCCGCTCCCGTGATCCCCAAGCTCCTGGCCTCGACCGACTGGATCATCCCGAACGAGGACGAGCTCAGCGCCCTGACCCACGGCATGGCCCCATCCGGGGCGGCGTTCGACGACCGGGTGGCCGGCTTCGCCGCGGCCACGCCGGCGCGGGTTCTCGTCACCCTGGGAGCGAACGGGGCGGTCCTCGTCGGTCGTGATGGATCGCTGATCCACGTCGCCGCGCCCATCGTGGACGCCGTCGACACGACTGGTGCCGGGGACGTCTTCATCGGCTCGTTCGCGGCGGCCGTCGCGTCGGGACTCGAGGAATTGGCGGCCGTCGGGGACGCGGTCCAGTTCGCCTCGGCATCGGTCACGAGGCCCGGCGCGCGAGGCTCCGTCGTCGGCAGGGGCGCCTACTCGGTGTCGGCGAGCTCCCAGCCGTCGGGTCCGGGCACGAAGGGCACCTCGTCCACGTAGCACCACGCCCAATCTTCGCCGGGCTCCGCCGATCGGGCGATGGCGTGGCCGGTCTCGCGGGCGTG
>DAINSJ010000055.1:6427-9590 GCA_036741375.1 Candidatus Limnocylindrales bacterium | reverse complement strand
GCCCCGGAATCACACCTAGTCGCGCCCCCGTCGGAGCGCATGGCCGGGCGTCGCGCCGGTGTGCATCACGCCGTCAACGACCGCCACCCCGTTCACGAACACGTGCTCGATGCCGCAGCCGTACTCGCGCGGCTCCTCGTACGTCGCGTCGGATCGGACGGTCAGCGGGTTGAACACGACGAGGTCCGCTGCCAACCCGTCCGCGATCCGGCCACGAGTGGTCAGCCCGAGCCGGTCGGCCGGCATCGACGTCATCTTCGCGATCGCCGTCTCCATCGAGAACAGGGCCTCGTCGCGGACGAACTGGCCGAGGATCCGGGGGTACGAGCCGTAGGTGCGGGGGCTCGGCTTCTCGCCGATGAACGTCGAGTCGGTGCCGACCATGGCGACCGGGTGGCGATAGAAGCGCCGGATCCCGTCGATGTGCGGCCCCGGCGTGACCTCGTTGATCCGCAGGTTTTCGGCGAGCAGCAGGTCGCAGATGACATCGACGACGTCACGGCCGAGCTCCGCCCCGATGTCGCCGACCGTCCGCGATTCGAAGCGCAGGTTCTCCGGCCGCCCGAAGTAGCCGAGCCGGATGGCCGCGAGGCCGCCGGCGCCGGCGTAGAGGACGCCCCGCTGCTTCAGCTCCTCGCGGATCCGGTCTCGCGTCCCGCGATCGGCGAGGCGCTCCTTCGTCGGCCCGGGGCCGCCCGACTGGACCCAGGTCGGGATCGTGATGAGAAGGCGGGTGCTCGCCCACTCATAGGGATACGCATCGAAGGTCACGTCGAGGCCCTCGGCGCGGGCGTCGTCGACGAGGGCGAGCATGTCCTCGGGGCTGCCGGGGAACGTGGTCCGATGGTAGAAGTGCGTGATGTGCGCCGGCGCTTCGCCGCGCCGGCCGATGTCGATCGCCTCCCGGAACGGATCGAGGAATCGGTCCCCGAGGGGGTAGCGGACGTGGGTGTGGTAGATGCCGCCGAGCTTCGCGGCCTCGTTGGCGAGCTCCGCCAGCTCCGCCGTCGACGCGAACGAGCCGGGCGGGTAGTCGAGGCCCGACGAGACGCCGAAGGCGCCCTCCTCCATCCCTTCGCGCAGCATCGACCGCATCCGCGCGATGGCGGCGCCGTCGGCCTCCCGATCTTCCCAGCCGACTGCGGCAATCCGGAGCGCCGAGTTGCCGACGACGAAGGCGACATTGACGCCGACGGTGCCGTCGAACCGACCGAGGTAGCTGGCGACGGTGTCCCAGTCGAAGGCGATGTCCGGCCGGCCATCCAGGCCGCCGTTGAGCTCGACGAAGGCGGCGAGATCGTCGGGGTCTTGGAACGGCGCGTAGGCGTTGCCGTCGACGCCGATCACCTCGGTCGTGACGCCCTGGCGGACCTTCGGCGCGTGGACGGGCTCGGCGAGCAGGGTCAGCCCGGAGTGGCTGTGGAGGTCGATGAAGCCGGGGGCGACGATCTTGCCGGTCGCGTCGACGACCCGTCCGGCGGTTCCCTCGGCGGCCTCGATCGCGGCCGGGTCGCGAAGGACGACGAGCGTCGGGTCGGCGCCGTCATGCCCGGCGACCACGCCGACGGCGGCCTCGAAGCCGGGGGCGCCGGTGCCATCCACGATCGTGCCGCCGGTCACGAGGAGCTGGAAGGCCTGCATCGGGCCCATGATCGCAGCCCGGGCGGTCGCGCGAGCCGCCGATCCGGCGATGGTGCGGCAGCGGGGCCGCAACTCTCTATCATTCGGCCGCGCGATCCCGCGTTCGCGGATCGGACTCGACATAAGGTGCGCCCATGGCCCTTCCGATGCGGCCGCCGTTCGCGCTGCGGGCCCGCGTCCTCACGCCGCTCGACGCCGGTGGCACCCTCCACCTGGCCGACGGGCTCGTGGCGGTGGATGCGGCGGGACGCCTCTCGTCCGTTGACGCCTGGCGCGACGACGCGCCCGAGGCTGCCGCAGCGATCGACATCCGGCCGCTCATCGTGCTGCCCGGCATGGTCGACCTTCATGCCCACCTGCCGCAGCTGCCGAATGCCGGGCTCGGCGCCGGGCTCGACCTCCTCACCTGGCTCGAGCGCTACATCTTTCCGCTGGAGCGCAAGTTCGACGACGCCGAGGCCGCCGCCCGGCTCGCCCCGGCGGCATTTCGGGCCTTCGCGGCCGCCGGGACCACGACGCTGCTCGCCTATGGCGCGGTGTTCCTCGAGTCCATGGACGGCGCGTTTCGCGCGGCCGAGGCGCATGGGATCCGGGCGATCCTGGGCAAGGTGATGATGGATCGGGTCACCTACGACGAGCAGATCGACCCGGCGACGATCCTCGATCGCTCCCTCCGCGAATCCGAGGAGCTGTGCGAGCGCTGGCACGGCGCGGACAACGGCCGCCTCGGCTACGCGCTCACGCCGCGCTTCGCGGTGTCCTGCACCGCGGAGATGCTGCGGGAATCAGCGGCGCTGGCGGCGCGAACCGGGGCCTGGTGGCAGACCCACGTCGCGGAGGACCCATTCGAGATCGAGGAGGTCAGGCGACTGTTTCCCGAGGCGATCGACTACGTCGACGTCTACGACCGGGCCGGCGGCCTCGGGGCCCGGACGATCCTCGCGCACGCGGTGCACCTGTCGGAGCGGGAGCTCGCCCGGCTCGCGGAGACCGACACGCGGATCGCCCACTGTCCGGCCTCGAACCTGTTCCTCGCCTCGGGGATCATGCCGCTCGCGAGGCACCTCGAGCTCGGACTGAAGGTCGGGCTCGGCTCAGACGTAGCGGCCGGTCCGGATCCGTCGATGTTCTCGGTGATGCGGGTCGGCGCCTACGCGCAGGCGGCTCGACGGTCCCTCGCGGGCGACTCGCAGCCGGTCCTGGGACCGCTCGACTGGCTGCGCCTGGGAACGCTCGACGGGGCCCGGGCGCTGGGACTGGAGGCGCGGATCGGCTCGATCGAGGCCGGCAAGGAGGCCGACCTCATCGTCGTCGACGCCTCATTGACGGACACGCTCCCGGTCCCGAAGCGGACCCGGGTCGCCGCCGTCGTCGGGGAACCGGACGAGCTGATGAGCCGCCTCATCTTCCGGGCGCACCCCGACATGGTGCGAGGCGCGTGGGTCCGCGGACGAAGGCTCGAGGGCCCGAGCTGAGGCGCTCCGCGCCGGGCTCAGCCGGGCCTGAGCGCCGGCTCAGCCGG
>DAINSJ010000055.1:0-6327 GCA_036741375.1 Candidatus Limnocylindrales bacterium | reverse complement strand
GTGGATCGTCCAGTCGGACCCGCCCGTGGCGTTCGCCGCGGAGCTGCCGTGCCAGCCGCAAACGCAGGTGATCGTCTGCTCGCGGTGGCGGTACTGGTCGATGACGTGACGGAGCGGCTCGGGCTCGCCGTTGCGCGCTGAGGGACGAGATAGGGAGAGTGGGCGTCCGTTCACGTAGGCTCCTGGGCACATCCGGCCGCGTGCCGACGCGGCCAACCGGGCTGGGCAGACGATTATGCCTGATTTCGGCCTTTTCCGCTCAGAACACCCGACCGGGATTGAGGATTCCGAGCGGATCGAGCGCCGTCTTGATCGCCCGCATGACGGCCACGGCGCCCTCGCCACGCTGGATGGGCAGCCACTCGAGACGCGCCGCTCCGATGCCGTGCTCGGCCGTGACGGTGCCACCGAGGTCGAGGGCCGCGCGGAAGATCTCGTCGCGGACCTCGTGAGTCAGGCGAGCCGCCTCGGGATCGTCACGATCGAAGATCAGGTTCGGATGCAGGTTGCCGTCACCGGCGTGGCCGAACGTCGCGACCCGGACGCGATGAGCGGCCGCGATCCGCTCGATCGCCCGCAGCAGGTCCGGGACCCTCGCCCGCGGAACGCCGACGTCCTCCATCCGGACGGTCCCCTGCCGCTCGAGGGCCCGCAGCGCGAGTCGCCGCGCCTGACGCAGGAGGTCGGCCTCGTTCGCGTCAGCCGCGCGGACGATCGAGGTCGCGCCCGTCGCCTCGCAGGCCGCTTCTGCCTGGTCGAGCTCGTCGCCGGCCGCCGTGCCCGGTGCGTCGGACTCGACCATCAACATCGCCGCCGCCTCTCGGTCCAGCCCGAGGTGATGCCAGCCGTCGACCGCCAGGATCGTCTCGTGATCGAGGAGCTCGAGGGTCACGGGAACGAGGCCGTTGCGCGTCATCGTCGCGACGGCGTCGCCAGCCGCGTCGACGGACGCGAAGAACGCGACGAGCGTCGACCTCGGGCTGGGCAGGGGCCGGAGTCGCAGGGTCGCCTCGGTGATGATGCCGAGCGTCCCCTGGCTGCCGACGAAGAGGTGCGTCAGGCTGTAGCCGGCGACATCCTTGACGTTCCGGCCGCCCGTCCGGATGACCGTGCCATCGGCGAGGACGACTTCGAGCCCGAGGACCCATTCGCGGGTCTGGCCGTACTTCACGCAGCACAGCCCGCCGGCGTTCGTCCCGAGGTTGCCACCGATCGAGCAGCTCTCGAAGCTGGCCGGGTCCGGCGGGTAGAAGAGCCCCTCGGCGGCGACGGCCGCCTTCAGGTCGGCATTGATCACGCCCGGCTGGGTGATGACGCAGAGGTTGCCGCGGTCGATCTCGAGGATCCGGTCCATCTTCGTGAGCACGATCGTCAGCGCGCCTTCGATGCCGGCTGCGCCGCCGGACAGGCCCGTGCCGGCACCGCGCGGGACGACCGGAACGCCATGCGTCGAGGCCAGGCGGAGGAGTCCCGCGACGTCGGCCGTGTCGGCCGGGAACGCCACCGCGGCCGGCAGCCCCGCCTCGAGATAGGCGGTCTCGTCGAGCCGGTAGGACTCCCGGTCGGCCGTCTCGGTCAGGACGCGGACGCCAGGCAGCTCGGCACGAATGGCGGCGACGAGGGCTTCGGCGTCGCCGGCGATCAGCATCGGCAGGAGGGTAGGCCGGCAGCGCGGCAGGTCACGCGGCGGGTCATGCGGCGCGTCGTGCGGCGCGTCGTGCGGCGCGTCACGCGGCCGGCCGGACGTCGCCGCCCGAGCCGTCGCCGGCGCCGATGCGACGATCCGCCGCGAGCGCCTGGGGCATCGATCGGAACGTCGTCGGCAGCAGCGGCCGCCACGCGCGCCAGGTGGACACGAGCCACGCCGACACGAGGCGCTCTCGGATCCCCCATTGGAGGCCGTATCCCTCGCGAACCGTCGGCGGCAGGAGGCCGATCGACGGCCACATCAGCCAGGCATAGGTCGAGGCAGGGATGGCATCCAGCCACGGCGCGAGATTCGCCCCGGGCCAGCCGAGCGCGGCGGCGGCCGGGCCGAGCGGCGGGTGGAGCACGGTATCGGCCAGCTCGCGGGCGAGATCGCCGACCTCGACAGCGCCGTCAGGCGCGAGCATCGACGCGACGTAGTCGTCGAACCCTTCGACATCCTTTGGGAGGAGTGCGGCCGGGATACCGAACGCGGCGCCAACCGACAGCGTCTCGTCGTAGTAGCGGGCCCGGCGCTCGGGGCTCAGTGGCTCGATCCAGGCGTCGTAGGCCGCGATCGTCGAGTCGACGAGGGTCGCGTGGACCCACAGAGACAGCTCCGGGTCGCGGGCGCGGTAGCGGGACCCATGTCGCTCGCGCGCCGCGGGGTCTCGGACGAGGCCTCGGATGTTGCGATGGAGCCCGTTCAGGCGCTGGATCTCCGCCCGTGCCTGCGGCGCGGTGCCGTACACGATTCGCAAGTAGGACCGCAGCGTGGCCGCGAGACGGGCCCACGGGTCGGCCCGGAAGTCGGAGTGCTCGTCGACGCCCTCGGCGACGAGTGGATGGGCCAGCTGGAGGAGCAGCGCCCGCGGCCCGGCACCGAGCAGGAGCATCGCCTCCCGATTGAGCCGCCACGCCTCGCTGCCGGGGCCGTAAAACCCGGCCTGAACGACCTCCGTCAGCGGTCCCCGGGCCGGCGGCCGACGACCCACCACGCGACCGGGAAGGCGCCCGCAGCAAGGAGCATCTTCAGCGCGTCGCCGCCGAGGAACGGCCACAGGCCGAACTGGACGCCCCAGGCGAGGTCGTGATGCGTGACGTAGGCCAGCCACGGAACCGCGATCACGTAGATCGCGGCGTTCGCGATGACCATCGCGCCGATCGCGCCCAGGAGGTTGCGGTCCCAGCCGAGCTCGGCCAGCCGCCCGACGATCGCCGCGGCGATCACGAAGCCGACGAGGTACCCACCGGTCGCCCCGAGGACGACGTCTATCCCGGTCTTGCTGAGCGCGAAGAACGGCAGGCCGACGATCCCGAGCACGAGGTACAGGAGCGTCGCGGCGATTCCTCGGCGGAAGCCCAGCGCGCCGCCCGCGACGAGGACGCCGAAGGTCTGGCCGGTGATCGGGACGGGGTTGCCGGGGATGACGAACGAGATCTGGGCGCCGACGGCGATGAGGATCGTGCCGGCGAGGATAAGGGCGACATGGCGGACCCGGACGTTGATCCGTTCGGAGAGGCGGATCGGGACGAGGAAGTCCCCGATCGTGATCCCGCGCTCCTGGGCCGGCAGGCGGTCCATGCTCGGGAGCCGGTCGATGCCCGGCAGGCCGATCGTCATTCCGTCGTCCCCTCCTCGAGCCACGGCTCCCGGTCTCCGGGCGGCCCGAGTTTAGCAGGCGGTCGGTCCGACGACCGGACCCGGACTACTCGAACTCGAGGGCGTCCACGATCGAGACGCGGGCCGCCATGCGCGACGGATAGATCGCGGCGACGACCGGGAGGACGAGCCCGAGAACGGCGGCGAGCTCGATCGGGAGCCATGGGAAGCCCGCCACCGGGCCCAGGCCGCGCCCGAGCGCGAGCAGGAGCGCGCCGACGGCGAGGCCAGCCAGCGACCCCAGGACGACCCCGACGACGCCGAGCACGCCGGCTTCGACGATGACCATTCGCATCGCCTGGCGGCGGCTCATGCCGATGGCCCGGAGGAGCCCGAGCTCGCGGATTCGCTCCACGACGCTCATCGTGAGCGTGTTGACGATCCCAAGCGCCGCGACGATGACCGCGACGATCGCGAGCGCGTCGAAGACGCTGAAGACGCGGGCGAGGGCGTCCGCGACGGCGCCCTGGATGCGTTCGATGGGGTTCGCCTCGAGGGCGAATGTCTTGGCCGTATCGGCGAGTGCCTGGCGCGCCTCCGCGCCGGTGCCCGGCTGGAACCGGACCGCGAACGCGTCGGCGCCGGTGACACCGAGGCGCTCAGTGGCGTCTTTCCAGCCGACGAGCACGGCTTCCCCGCCGGGTCCCGGAATGGACCGGTCGACGATGGCCGCAACGGTCAGGTCGAGATGCTCGCCGCCGGCGAGCGCGAGCCGCATCGTGTCGCCCACGTGGAGCCCGAGGCGTGTCGCGACCGCGTTCGGCACGATGGTGGAACCGCCGGCGTCGAGCGCCAGCAGCGCAGCGCGCCGGTCTCCGGCGACGGCCGTCAGCCGGCCGTCGGCCAGGACATCGGCACCGACGATTGCGGCCGCATCGAGTCGGAAGCCGCGGTAGGCGAGGTCGAACGAGGCGATCGGGGTGACCGTGGCCACGCCGGGGACTTCCGCGAGGACCGGCTGAATCCCCTCGTCGGGCCCGATGGGGCGAATGGAGCTCACGAGCTCGTCGCCCGGGACGACGTCGTTGAGCCAGGCAAAGGCGGAGGCTCGCGCGGCCTGGGCGGACCACCCAAGCGCCACGATCATCGAAAGCCCGACGACGAGCGAGCCGAGGGTCAGCGCGGTCCGGCTGCGATCGCGGGCGAGCGAGACGCGGGCCAGCCGCGCCTCGATCCGGAGGAGCATCCCGACCGGGACGCCCAGGATCCGGGCGAGCGGCTGCAGCAGGAACGGCGACGCGAGTGTCGCGAGGAGGAGGACGCCGTAGACAGCGAGGGCGCGCTCGGCGCCGGTCGCGGCGATCGCCGGCGGCCAGGCCACCAGGGCGAGGAAGGCGACGCTCACGAACACGATCGCGACCCACCACACACGCGCCCGGCGAACGGCCGGCAGGTCGAAGCGGGCCCGAAGGGCTTCAACCGGCGAGATCCGCGAGGCCCGAACGGCGGGCTCGATCGCGGCGAGGATCGTGATCAGGACCCCGACCAGGGCCGCGATCGCGGAGCCGCTCGGATCGATTCCGGGCACGGTGGCGGTTAGCCCGGTCGCGGCACTCACGGAATCGGCCATGAGCAGCGCCAGCATCGCGCCCACGAAGATCCCGGCGCCGGAACCGAGCAGCCCGAGGACCAGGGCGCCGGTGAAGACGAAGCGACCGACCTGGCCGCGGGTCGCGCCCGCCGCGCGCAGGAGGCCGACCTCGCGGGCGCGCTCGCCGACCGTCATCGACAGCGTGTTGACGATCAGGAAGGCGCCGACGAAGAGGACCACGGCGGCCACCAGCGCGGCCGTCGCCTGGAAGTCGGCCGAGGAGGCACGAAGGCTCTGCGCGATCCCGGCTGGCGATGCGAGGACATACGGTTCGGTCAGGCGGCTTGCGAACGCGGTGGTGGTCGCGTCGGCGCTCGCGCCGGGGGCGAGCTCGAGGTCGACGCGCGTCACGCCGTCGAGGGCGAACGCCGTCCGGGCCACGCCGATGGGAACGACGACCGTGCGACCGGGTCCGCCGAGCGGGCCGAAGCCGGCCACGATCCCGACGACCTTGAGCGGCCCCTCGCTGCCGGCGCCCAGCACGGTGATGTCGCTGCCGAGCTGGTAGCCATCCTCCTTCGCGAGCGTCTCGCTCACGAGCGCCCCGGGCTCGTCCGCCGTCGCGAGGGCCCGGCCCTGGACGATGTTCAGGTCGTGAATGGTCGCGTAGCTCGCAGGCTCGATGCCGAGGACGGTGACCGCATTCGAGGCGTCGCCGCCGGGCGCGCTGCCCAGGAAGGTCCGGTGCTGGATGACCGGCGCGACCGTCCCGACGCCGTCGGTTTCGCGAATCGTCTTCACCGCCGTGTCGGTCAGGCCGGCGTCGACGAAGGCGGACACGCGCAGGTCGGCTCGGCCGACGATGTCGTGAACCGTCCGATCGACGGCCGCATCGAGCGCCGCGCTGAGGGTCAGGGACGCCGACAGGACGCCGACACCGAGCGCGATGCCGATGATCGTGAGCAGCGAGCGAAGCGGTCGGGCCAGGACCGCGCGCCAGGCCAGGTGATCGATGCCCATCGGGCTAGAGGCCGATCTGGGCCAGGCGCGAGATCAGCGGCGTCGCGGAGTGATCGATGCGCCGTCCGAGGACGATCTCTTCGCGGATCGCGCCGTCGCCGATGACGAGCACCCGATCGGCATAGGCCGCGGCGCGGGCGTCATGGGTGACGAGGACGATCGTCTGCCCGTCGTGGTCGCAGGAGCGCCACAACGAGTGCAGGAGGTCGCCGCCGGTCGTGTAGTCGAGGTTGCCGGTCGGCTCGTCGGCCAGGAGGACCGATGGTCGCGTGACGAGCGCGCGTGCCACGGCGACGCGCTGCTGCTCGCCGGTGGAGAGCTGGTCGGGGCGATGCTTCTCCTTGCCCGTGAGCTCGACGAGCTCGATCGCCTCCCGAACGCGCTCCTTGAGCTCGCCGCGATTCGCGTCGTGGCCGGCGATCGTGAA
>DAINSJ010000054.1:2612-9811 GCA_036741375.1 Candidatus Limnocylindrales bacterium | reverse complement strand
ACCGGCTCGACGAACCGATCGACCATCCTGGCGCTGCCGACGACACCAAGCTCATGGAAGAGGAACCGGATCTTCTCAGCTTGTGCCTCGAGGATCTCGTCCTTCGTCGGCAGCTCCCACAGCTGCCGCTTGAATGGCCCGAGCGCCTTCTTGCGGGTCGTGTACACGAATTGCTCGTCGGTCTGCTCCGGCTTGCGCTCGTCGATCGCGTTCGCGAAGCACCAGGCCTCGATCTCGCGGTGGAGCTCAGCGGGGAACGCCGGATGCTCGTACAGGAGATTCTGGAAGCCCGTGGCAAGGTGGATCTCCGCCGTCTCGACCTCGCGGAAGCGATGGAACAGCTCGTCGGGCAGCGTCGACGCCCCGTGCTGGACCGTGCCCGCCAGGCCGTATTCGTCACGCGCGATTGCGCCGAGGCGCTCGTGGATCGAAAAGTCCACGGCCGCCGATCCGACGCTTCCGTCCGGCAGCACCACGCCCCCGTGCCGTGTTCCGGTCTGAACGCTGACCTTGCTGAGCCCGATCCCGCCCGGTGCCAACCGTTCGAGCTCGCGGCCGAGCCCGTCAAGGTACGCCCGGAGCTCGGCCTCGTTCGAGTTCTCCGTCCCGACCTCGCCGATCTCGCCGCCCACGCTGATGGTCACCCCGTCGGCCTGGAGCGACCGGATCAGCGCGATGAGCTCGGCGGTCCGCTCGTAGTTCGCCCGCTGCTGGTGCTCGACGGTCGGGAGCGAGAGGTCGACGAGCGTCGAGGCGTCGATGTCGATGTTCCGGTACCCGGCGTCGACCGCGAGGCGGCAGGCGCGCCGGATCTCCTCGGTCATCGCCTCGGGATCGGCGGCGTGCTTCTTGGCGTTGAACTGGTAGTGGTCGCCCTGGATGAAGACCGGGCCCTGCCAACCGGCCGCGATCGCGCCGGCAAGGACCGAGGTCGCGTAGTCGATCGGCCGCTGGAACGTGTAGGTCTGCTCGCTGCGGGCGAGCTCGAGGATGACCGCCCAGACCTCCGAAGCCGCCGCCGTCTCGTAGGCGACGCGGGCCATGTCGAACGTCTGGGCCCGGATGTTGATCGCCGGGACGGTAAATCCCGCGACTTCCCCGCGAGCGCGGGCCATGTACAGGTTCTGGATGCTCGCCGACCGGGCCCCGAGCGCCTGCGAGGCCTCCCAGACGATCCACTGGGCGGCTTCAGCGGTCGGCGCGTCCTGGGTGAATGCAGCCGTCCATGCGAGGTCGCGGATGCCTTCCGCCCGGAACTGCGCGACGGAGAGAATGGCCAGCCGATCGTCCTCGACGCGGGCGATCCCGTCGAGGGTCGCGATCAGCTCGGCGACGGTTTCAGCGACCTTTGGCATGCCGTCATGGTATCGCCGCGATGGCGAGCGGCCGGTCAGTTCGCCTCGTCAGGGTGGGCGTGGCCATAGCCGACCTGGTAGCCCGCGATCAGCCGGCGGACCTCGGCGAGCGACGTGACGTTGCCCTTGACCAGCCCGCCGAGGTCGTCGCGCCGGTGGTGGAGGTCGAGCTCCAGGTCTCCCGCTCGCCGGCCGAGCCGCGAGGCGATCTCCGGCAGGATCCCCCAGTCGAAGTGCTCGTAGTGCCCCCGCTCGGCGTTCCATGTCGCCAGGACCGCGGGACCCAGCCGCTGGGCATGGCCGTGGGCATCGCGCGCGAGCGGCCGGACGTAATGCGCGGCGACGACCCGGAGGCGCCCGCCGGACGCGGCGCCCGACCGCACACCCGAGCCGGGCGACTCCGCCGCACCGAGCACGAGGACACAGCCGAGGAACGTGAGCTCCTCGTCCGAGACCGGCAGCGGCGGCGCCTTGAGGGTCCGGTAGACGTCGTCGAGGGAGTCGCCCGCGATCACCCCACCCGGGAGCCGGCCCCGGAGGAGCCGCCGGACTGCCGTCGCGCCGAGCGGCTGCTCGAGCTCAGGCGAGAGCGAGTCCGGGCGGATCGATGCGAGCACCCCCAGCAGCAGCTGTGCGGCCGCTCCGAGGCGAGCTGACGGCGCGATGACGACGAGCGGCACCCCGCCCTCGACGAGCAGCCAGACGAGCGCGGCCAGATCCGCGTCGAGCGTCCCTCGAGCCACGAGGTCAACGATCGAGGGCGGCTCGGCCGCCGGCGACACGGGAATCGAGGCGTCCATCGGGACGAGGGTAGTCGACGCCGGGGCGCGCCCCCGACCGCTCGGCAAGGCCGCCCACGTCCGGACCCTGACCGAGATCGCAGCCCTGCTCGACCGGTAACCGGCGGCGGCCTGTCAGTCAGCCTTCGGATCCGACCCGTGGAAGTGCCTCCATCGCCACCGGCCGCGGTCCTCAACAGCGAGACAGGTCACCCGGAACGGCTCGCGGTCGCCATCGAGCTGCCCCGATTGGTCGAAGAACCCCATCGTTCCAGCGGCAGCGAAGGCCAGTAGTCCGGGTGCGCTCAGCACCACTGCCACGCGGTCCCACTCCCACCGGACAGTGAACTTCATGTCCGCCATGACGGACAGATAGGCCACTGTCTCGTCGCGGTTCCAGTTCTCACTGTCATTGCCGATCAGGACGACGTCGTCGGTGAACAGATCGACCATCTGGTCGAGGTCGTGCGTGGCCAGAACATCCTCAAGCTCGGCAAGGAGATTGCGCGCGGTCCCGTCTGCATCGGTCATGGGTGCGGATCCTACCAAGTCCCGACGGGGGCACGTACGCATCGACGACAACCCGCCACCGACCGCCCACGCTCAAACTGACCCACTACCCGCGCGGTCGGCGGTTGACATCGCGGAGCGGGCTCGCCTACCATCCGCGACCGGCGCTTCTGCGCCTCGCCCATCACCCAGGAGGGTTTGTCCGAATGACGAGCACTCTCGTCCTCTACCAGCGCTCGGTCGCGCCTCTCGGCGTCGCCGTTCGCGGGAGATCTGTGCCCTCCTTGAGGTAGCCGACGGGCGGTATGACCGCCCTCACCGAGCCAACCACGAGCCGTGGGCCAGATCGGGCCCACGGTTTTTTGTTGCTCCCCTGCTGCACGGGGGATCACCGACGAGCCGCGAGCCCAGCCCGACGCCCAGCGCCGGCACCGGCTTCGCGGCTCGCACCGTGTCCGGAGCCAAACCGTCCATCGCCAGCATCCACTCCCGAGGATCATCGAGATGACCGCCACGACGCTCCCACAACTGAAGACGACGCTCGTGCCGGATCGAATGGCGACTGAGGTCGCCGTCGGGCCGATCGAGACCGCGGTCCCGGCCCTCCTCGTCGAGGGCGTGACGAAGCGGTTCCAGGTCGGTCGCAAGCGGCGCCCGGTCACCGCGATCGCGGACGTGTCGCTCCGCCTCGAGCGGGGCGGCACGGTCGGGATCCTCGGTGCCAACGGCTCCGGCAAGTCGACCCTGATTCGGCTCGTGTCCGGCCTCCTCACGCTCGACGTCGGTCGGGTCGAGGTCTTCGGCCACGACATCGTTCGCGAGGAGATGACCGTCAAGCGCCTCATCAACCGCGTGAGCGTGGACGCCGCCTTCTTCAAGAAGCTCAGCCCGATGGAGAACCTGCTCTTCGCCGCTCGCCTGTACGGGATCGATCCCGGCGTGGCACGTCGCGAGGCGGTCGTGATCTCGGAACGGCTGGGAATCGCCAGGAAGCGGCTGGGCCGGCCGATCGAGCAGATGAGCCGCGGGATGCAGCAGAAGATCGCGATCGCGCGAGCCCTGCTGACGAGCCCGGCACTCCTGCTCCTCGACGAGCCCACGACGGGCCTCGATCCCCGATCGAAGCTCGACGTCCAGGCCTTCATCGAGGAGATCCGGGAGACCCACGACGCATCCATCGTCCTCACGACACACGACCTCGACGAGGCTGACCGGCTCTGCGGCCGGATCGCGGTCCTCAACGACGGGCGCGTCGTCGCGATGGACACGCCAGACGGCCTGAAGCGACTCGTCGCCGAGCGCCACGGCCAGGCCCCGACGCTCCACAACGTCTTCATGACCTACACCGGCCGATCCCTTGACGAAGACGTCGAGGAGGACGCCGAGACCGATGACTGACAGAAAGGCCCTGAGATGGCACTCATGACCCACGAGCTGAAGGCCTCGTACGCCTTCATCGAGCGGAACTTCTTCCTGTCCCGACGCTACTGGGGCTGGGAGGTGGCATTCCTCGTGTACTCGGCCGCCGGCGCCTTGTCGATCTCATTCATCGGCGCCCAGGCCGGCGATCCCCGGCTGCTCCTGACCCTGATGGTCGGGGCGATCTTCTGGAACTACCTGTCGGTGGTCTTCGGCTGGATCGCCGAGACGATCGCGATCGAGCGCTGGGAGGGCACCCTCGAGTACACGATGATGGCGCCCGTCCGCCGCTCGACGCACCTCCTCGGTTGCGTGGCCTACGCGATGGTGTACGGGCTCATCCACACGGCGGCGATCCTCGTCGCGATGATCGTCTTCTTCCCGGGCCTCTCCGTCAGCCACGCCAACGTGCCGACGGTCGTGACGTTCATGCTGCTCGGCTCGTTCAGCTTTGTCGGGATCGCGATGCTCGCCGCCATCCTGCCGTTGCTGTACGTCGAGCGAGGCGCCCAGATGACGTTCGTGATCCAGTCGGTCCTGCTGCTCGTCAGCGGGGTCTACTACTCGATCAGCGTCCTGCCGGGCTGGATGCAGGTCGTGTCCCATGTCTCGCCGGCCACGTACGCACTCGATGGCGTTCGGAAGGGCCTGATGGACGGCGTGCCGGTCGGCGACCTGCTCGGCGACGTCTGGCCGCTCATCGTGATGGGCATCCTGTTCATCCCGACCGGCATCTGGGCCTTCGGACGCGCGGAGCGATATGCGAAGCGCACCGGCAAGCTCAAGCGAGTCGGCTGATGGCCGAGACGATGACCACCGGAGGCGCGGCCACGCTGCGCCTCCGGCCGTATCGCGGACCGGTCGACCACCCCGAGATGAACCGGGTCGCCAACCAGGTCCGCGCGTTCAATGGCGACCCGAGCAACGGCACCGTCGCCGACATGGACAACCACTATGCCCACCTCGAGCACGCCGACCTGCCGCGCGACTGCGCCCTCGTCGAGCTCGATGGCCGGGTCGTCGCGTACGGGCGAGCGTCGCGTGTCGAGCTGATCACCGGGGATCAGCAGGTCGAATGCATCATGAATCTCGAGCCCGACGCCCGCGGCCGGGGCATCGAGGAGCTGCTTCTCGGCTATGCCCTGCGACGGGCCGAGGAGATCGTGGCCGAGTTCGGGCGGGACCGTCCGATGGCCGTGAGCGCCTACGTCATGGCGCGCGATGACAACCAGCGGGTCGCCGTCGAGGGGGCCGGCTTCAGCCGGATCCGTGCCGGTGTCCTGCTCGTCCGTCTGAACCTCGAAGCCATCCCGGACATTCCCCTCCCCGAGGGCTTCGAGATCCGCCCGATCGATGCGTCAGACCGGGCGATGCACCGGCGCGTCTGGGAAGCCGCCGCCCGCGCCTTCGCAAACAGCTATGGCGAACAGGCCCAGACCGAGGACCAATACGAGCGCTGGCTCGAGAGCGACGAGTTCAACCCACCATTGTGGCGAGTCGCCTTCCACGGCGACAGCATCGCCGCCCAGATCCTCAACTTCCTCGGCGAGCGGGAGCCGGATGGCTCGCGGATCGGCTGGACGGAGTCCATCTCGACACAACCGGAGTTCCGGCGAAAGGGTCTTGCCCGGGCGCTCCTCGCCGAGAGCCTCCGCGCGGTCCGGGACGCGGGGGCGACGAAGGCCGCCCTCGGCGCGGACTCGCAGAACCCGAACCAGGCCCAGACCCTGTACGAGAGCATGGGCTTCCGGGTCGTTGCCACGACCTACGACTACCAGCTGGGGCCATTCCCGCCGGGATCGACGCCCCAGTTGGTTCCGGAGGCGTGGCGGTGACCGCGCTGCGAGTGCCGCTTGGCGGCATCGGCGCCGAGGACCCGGAGCTCATCGCGCTCGGCTGGGGCCCGACCCAGGTCGCCGCGTGGATCGCAGGCGGCGCGACCGGTTCAAACGGGGCAGCCGCGCTCCAGCCCGGTCGTGTCGTTGCCGAGGAGCGCGGCTCGCTCCATGTCGCGATCGCGTCCGGCGAGATCTCGGCGACCGTTGCCGGACGGCTCCGCCACGCGGCCGAGCTCGACCCCGGCGCGCTCTACCCGGCCGTGGGCGACTGGGTCGCTCTGTCCAGCTCGGGGCCCGGCACGAGCGTCGTCCAGGCGGTGCTCCCGCGTGCCTCGGCGATCATCCGTCGCGGCCCGGTCGACCGCGCGCAACCGAGCCAGGTCCTCGCCGCGAACATCGACGTCGCCTTCGTGGTGATGTCGCTCAACGCGGACTTCAACCTGCGTCGCCTCGAGCGCTACGTGGCTGTGGCCTGGGAATCGGGCGCCATGCCGGTCGTCCTCCTCTCCAAGGCGGACCTCGCGGCCGACGCAGCGGGCCAGCGGCTCGCCGCAGAGGCAGCCGCGCCCGGCGTCGAGGTCCTGCTCGTCTCGGCAGTCAGCGGCGAGGGCATCGAAGCGGTGCGGGCGCATCTCGGAGCCGGCCGCACGGTCGTGTTCATCGGCTCGTCTGGCGTGGGCAAGTCCAGCCTCGTGAACGCCCTGGCCGGAACGGCGCTGCTCGCGGTCGCGGCGATCCGTGAGGACGACGCCCGGGGCCGGCATACCACGACGCGCCGGCAGCTCCTGCGCCTCCACGACGGCCTCGTCATCGACACGCCGGGGCTCCGCGAGCTCGCGCTTCTCGATGGCGACGGCCTTGCGGAGACCTTCGGCGAGATCGAGGCGGTCGCGGCCGCGTGCCGGTTCGGCGATTGCCGCCACGCCAGCGAGCCGGGCTGTGCGGTCCGGGCCGCGATCGCCGACGGCAGCCTGGCGGCCGATCGGCTCGATGCCTATCGCAAGCTCGAGAAAGAGGCCCGTCGGGCCGAGCTCGCGGGCGACGCCGTGGCGCGAAAGGCGGAGCGCCGAAAGTGGTCCGCAATGATCAAGGGCGTGGAGCGAAGCATGGCGCTCAAACGCGGTCGCGACCGATGAGTCGCGCCGCCACGATCCGGCCGTTCGATCCGCCGGCCGACTATCGGACCGCCGCCGCGCTGATCTCGACGACGCACGCGCACGACGGCATCGATTGGCTGCCCACGACCGAGGTCATCGCACACGAGTGGCGGGCCGTCGCCGGCTTCGATCCGGCCACCG
>DAINSJ010000054.1:0-2512 GCA_036741375.1 Candidatus Limnocylindrales bacterium | reverse complement strand
GCCTTCCGGGATCACTTCGAGCCGAGCGTCCGGACCGAGGAAGACTTCGTCGGCTGGTTCGCCGCTCCCTCGCTCGACACATCCCTCTGGCAGGTCGCGTGGGACGGCGACGAGGTGGCTGCCTCGATCATGACCTCCATCAACGCCGAGGAGAATGCGAAGATCGGGCTGAGCCTCGCCTGGCTCGACCACGTCTCCGTGCGGCGGCGGTGGCGCCAGCGCGGGCTCGCAGCGGCGCTCATCGCGTCAACGCTGCGGCTGCTGCGCGAACGCGGCGCCCAGGTGGCCGCGCTCGGCGTGGATGCGCAGAGCCTGACCGGCGCGCTCCACCTGTACGAGAAGATGGGCTTCACGCGCCATCGCACGGGGATCAACTATCGGAAGCCGCTCGAGCGTTGAGGCCGGGCGTTAGACCGGGAGCCGGCCCTCGCGCGCGACCCAGTCGAGCCAGGGACGCTCGCGACCGATCGTCGTCGTCGCGCCATGGCCGGGAAGCACGACGAGGTCGTCGGACAGGCGCGAGAGCCGCGTAAGCGATTCGGCGATCGCGTCCGCGGATCCTCCGGGCAGGTCCACCCGTCCGAACGAGCCGGCGAAGAGCGTGTCGCCGCTGAACAGGAGCCCGTCATCCGCGGCAACGAGGCAGACCGAGCCTTCCGTATGGCCCGGCGTGTGCAGGACGGAGAGCCGGATCGAGCCGAAGCGGATCTCGCCGCCCTCGGCGAGCTCGACCGCGGGAACCGATGGCGGGATCTCGAACGGTGCCCAGAGCGGTTTGGGATCCGTGAGGCGGTGGGCATCAAGCGGATGGACGGCGATGTCCGCGCTCGTGTGTTCAGCGACCGCGGCGTTGTCGCCGATGTGGTCCCAATGGCCGTGCGTCGAGATGATGAGCTTGAGCGTCCATGACCGCGCCGCCAGCTCGTCGCTGATCCAGGCAAGCGACGGGATCGCCGTGTCGATCGCGACGGCCTCGCCGGAGCGCTCGTCGGCGAGGAGGTGGACGTTCGTCCCGACCGGGCCGACGGTGCGCGAGAGGCGATCCACGCTCAGCCGGCCGCGAGCGTCGTCCGGATGCAGTCGATGGTCTCCTCGACGAGCTTCTCCGCCGCGCCTTCGATCATCCGCCCCGCGAGCCCGGCGAGTGGGCCCGTGACCTCGAGCCCGGCCGTCCAGGCCATGGTCGTCGGTCCCTCGGGCGGGCCGCTGAGAACGACGTGGCCGGTAGCCGCGAGCTGGTTGCCCGACGCCTCTCCGCGGCCGCGCACGACGATCCGGTCGGGTGGCTCGATGTCGGTGAGCTCGAGGTCGATCGTGACTCCGGCCTTCATGAACCCCGCTCCGACCGTGGCCCGGATCCTCGCGTGGGTCGCGTCCTGGCGCTCGATGGAATCGACGTCGGGCCCACAGTGCGCCAGGCGGTCGACATCCATCAGGAGGTCCCACGTGGCGGCGCGGGTCGCGGCGATCTCAGCGGTGCCGGAGAGCTCCATTCGCGTGTCCTCGGCTGTCCTGGGGGTGAGGGGCGGAGTCTACCGGCGGAGCCGAGCGAGGTCCGCCGGAGTATCGACGTCGGGGTTCGTGCCGTGCACCGGCACGAAGTGGACGAGCTCGGGATGGACGGTCAGGACCGGCCCGAGCCCGCGATCGCCGGAAGCCTCATCCGCGAGAGCGAAGGCCGCCCGCAGCAGCAGCACCGGGTTCGGGCTGCCGTCGCGGTCGTAGGCGGGAACGACGACGGGCCGGCCGCTCGTCCGCGCTGCGGCGAGAAGCTGCCGGATCACCTCCGGGTCGATGCGGGGTTGGTCACCAAGGGCGACGAGCACCGCCTCCGCCGGCGAGTCGGATGGCTCGGCGATCGCGGCGAGCCCGAGCCGCAGGGAGCTCGAAAGACCGTCCTCCGGGGCGGGATTCAAGACGACCCGGAGGTCGTCGGCCGCCGGGCCCGCTCGCTCGTGCCGCGCCACGACGACGATCTCATGGAGTGGGACGGCGCGAAGCGCGTCGAGCACGTGGTCGAGCAGCGGGCGGCCGTCGAGGGAGGCCGCGAGCTTGTCACTGCCGAAGCGTGTGGCCGCTCCGGCTGCGAGGACGAGGCCAATGACGCGCACGACTCCGCCTGGATCGCTCAGCGCCGGTCGCGCATCGGGACGGCGGACCCGCCGCGGCGCGCGGCCACGATTTCGGCGATAACGGCGAGCGCCGTCTCGGACGGCTCGCGGCCCCCGAGGTCGAGGCCGATCGGTGCCTTGAGGCGGTCCACGTCTTCCGGGCGCAGGCCGGCTGCCAGAAGCCGATCGCGGCGCTCGGCCTGGGTCTTCGCGGAACCGATCGCGCCGACGTACTGGGCGCCGCGTCGGAACGCGTCGACGATCGCCGGCTCGTCGAGCTTCGGGTCGTGGGACAGCACCGCGACCGCGTCGAGCGGCCCGACGCCCATGGCGGCGAACGCCTCCTCGGGCCAGTCGTCGATCAGCGCGTCGACGTCCGGAAAGCGTTCCGGGGCCGCGAA
>DAINSJ010000053.1:0-9903 GCA_036741375.1 Candidatus Limnocylindrales bacterium | reverse complement strand
TGCGCGTCTTCGGCTCGATCAAGCGCGTCCGCGAGGCCCCGGTCGAGCAGATCGCTGCGGTGCCGGGGATCGGCCCGGCCCTCGCCGCCAGGATCAAGGCCAACCTCGAAGCCTGACGGAATACGCGGCCGCCTCAGCGGCGCACGAGGTCAGTCCGTGGCGCACGAGGTCAGTCCGTGGCATTAAGTCGAGCGCGTTTGGGCTGCACGTTGTGTTCAGGGGAACACAACCGGAACGCCAAAGTCCCTCTTGCCCGGCCTCATGACGACGATTCGTCGATCTTGTGCTCTGTGTGACACATTCGGACGCACCTGGGCCCGAAACCGCGGCTTCCAACGGAAATTGAGCCGCGGTTGTGTCCCGGCGGACACATGAGGCTCCCACCCGGGGCTGGCGGCCGAGGCGCCGACCCGCGCCGGTGCCGAGCCCGTCGCCTGGGGTACGTATCAGCCCTCGCGCCTGTATCATCCGCCGCTGATGCGCAGAACCGGTCCGATCCTCATCGCCGTCATCGGCGTGCTCGCCCTCCTGGTCGATTTCCTTCCCGGCCTGGCGGTGCCCGGCGGGACGGACGGGTCGCGCGTCCTCGAGACCAAGCTCGGCCTCGACCTCCGCGGCGGCCTGAAGGTCGAGTACCGCGTCGATCCTGCCGGTGGCAAGACCCCGACACTCGCCGACACCGAGGTTGTCAAGGGCATCATCGAGAGGCGCGTGAATGCGACGGGCGTGTCCGAGCCGGTGGTCGTGACCTCCGGCACCGACCGGATCGTCGTCGAGGTCCCGGGCGTCACCGACACCGCCGCGATCCGGAAGCTCGTCGGGGCGACCGGTCGCCTCGACTTCGTGCCCTTGCCGTCGACGGACTACGGGACCGCCTCCGCACCCGGGCCGCGCCAGGCCACCGTCGGGCAGCCGCTGCCGACGATCTTGCCGCCGCTGTTCTCGGGCGACCAGGTCTCGAGCGCCAGCGTCGGCACCGACCAACAGGGCTCCCGTGCCGTCAACTTCTCGCTCAAGGATCAGGGCAAGCAGCTCTTCGCGACCTACACGTCGGCGCACATCGGCCAGTTCTTCGCGATCGTCCTCGACGGGCGGGTCATCTCGGCGCCATCGATCAACAGCGCGATCACCGCGGGGAACGGCCAGATCACCGGCGGGGGACTCGGCGGGTTCGCGCAGGCGGACGCGACGAACCTCGTCAACGTGCTGCGCTTCGGCTCGCTGCCGTTCCCGGTCGAGGAGCTCTCGAGCGACACGATCGACCCGACCCTCGGCCAGGAATTCCTGAACCGCAGCCTCCTCGCCGGCGGCATCGCGATCTTCCTCGTGATGCTGTTCATGCTCGTGCACTACCGGTTGCCGGGCCTGATCGCGAGCCTCGCCCTCATCTTCTACGCGCTGCTCGTCCTCGCGATCTTCCGCCTCATCCCGGTGACGCTGACCCTCGCTGGCATCGCGGGCTTCGTGCTCTCGGTCGGTATGGCGGTCGACGCCAACATCCTGATCTTCGAGCGGTCGAAGGAGGAGCTGCGGACCGGCAAGAGCCTGCCCCAGGCGATCGAGGCCGGGTTCGCCCGCGCCTGGAACTCGATCCTCGACTCGAACGTGTCGAGCCTGATCACCGCGACGATCCTGTACCTCGGCGGCTCATCGACGATCCAGGGCTTCGCCCTCGTCCTGATCATCGGCGTCCTCGTCTCGATGTTCACGGCCATCGTCGTGACTCGAACGATCCTGCGCGTCGTGGTTCGCCGAGACTGGGCCCGCAAGGCCTGGTTGTACGGCGTCGGGCCGTCAGAGTTCACCGCCCGGCCCCAGGGTCGCCGCGCCGTCCGTCGCGAGGCGCCGACGCGTGTTTGACATCGTCGGGAAGAAGAAGTGGTTCTTCGCCTTCTCCCTCCTGATCACGATCCCGGGCCTGATCTTCATCCTCCTGACCCCGCTCAGCGGCGGCAAGGAGGGCCTGAAGTTCTCGATCGACTACACCGGCGGGACGGTCTGGTCGATCAAGTTCGCGGACCCGAACGTGACCCCGGACCAGGTCCGGGCCGAGCTGGTCGCGCTCGGCCAGCCCGAGGCGACGGTCACCCGCACCGGCCGCGGCTTCTTCGACATCCGCCTGGCGAAGCTCGACCTGCGCGAGGTCCAGCCAACCCCGACGCCGGTCCCGACCCCAACCCCGGCGCCGTCCGCGACGCCAACCGCGATACCGACACCCACGGCCACACCCGTCGGGTCCGGGACCGCGCCACCCGGCGCCTCGCCGGGCGCGTCGTCGACGCCGGCGCCTTCGTCGTCGCCCACCCCGAGCCCGAGTCCGAGTGCCAGCCCGGCACCGAGCGGTAGCCCCGGAGCGAGCAGCAGCCCGGGCCCGTCCGCGGCGCCGGGTACCGGAGCGAACACCCAGGTCCCAACCGAGGGGGCGATCGGCGCGATTGCCACCGCCCTGCAGGCGAAGTACGGGGCGATCGCCGAACAGGCCAGCCTGAGCTCGATCGGCGCCATCGTCAGCGCGGACCTGATCAACCAGGCCGTGATCCTCATCCTCGTCGGCTCGCTCGGGATCCTGGTCTGGGTCTGGCTCCGATTCCGGGACATCCGATTCGGGGTGACGGCGCTCGTGGCGCTGCTCCACGACGTCATCGTCGTGCTCGGGATCTTCGCGATCCTCGGGACGTTCTTCAACGTCGAGGTCGACGGCCTGTTCGTGACGGCGATGCTCACGGTCATCGGCTTCAGCGTCCATGACACGATCGTCGTGTTCGACCGGATCCGCGAGAACCGGGCCCGGCATGCCGGCGAGCCGTTCGCGGAGATCGTGAACCACTCGCTGCTGCAGACCTTCGGGCGATCGATCACGACGAGCTTCACCGTCGTCCTGACCCTGACTGCACTGCTCCTGTTCGGCGGGGCCGCGACTGCGCAGTTCGTCCTGGCCCTGCTCATCGGGATCATCTCGGGGACGTACTCCTCGATCTTCAACGCGAGCCCGCTGCTCGTCGTCTGGCAGGAGTGGGACGACCGCCGCAAGGCCCGCCTCAACGCCACCCGGACGCCTCGCCGGGCATCCGCCTGACCCCTCGGAGAGCGCCGGTGCAGGCCGGCGTGTCATCCTGACGGACGTGCTGGAGCCGCGCGCCCGCTGGATCTTTCCGAGCCCGACCGCGATCGACCCGGCGCTGCTCGATGCCGGCCAGCGGCTGAGCCTCAGCCCACGGGTCATCGGCCTCCTCGCCGGCCGCGGCGTGGCCGATCCGGAGGCGCTGGCGTCCTTCCTCGGCGAGCCCCGGGATGCCCTGCACGACCCCGCGCTCCTGCCGGACGCGGCGATCTTCCGAGAGCGCATCGAGCGGGCGAGGGCGCGCGGCGAGACAGTCGTCGTCTTCGGGGACTTCGACGCCGACGGCATCACGGGCCTCGCGGTCATGACCCTCGCCCTGCGGGCCTATGGCGTGACGGCGGTGCCGTATGTGCCGTCCCGCCTCGACGAGGGCCACGGCCTGTCCCTGGCCGCGGTGGAGTTCGCCGTGACCATCGGGGCGAGCGTGATCGTGACCGTCGACACTGGCACCTCCAGCCTCGATGAGGTCGGCGCGGCGGTCGCTCGAGGGCTCGACGTCCTCGTCACTGACCATCACCGGGTCCCGCCGCAGATGCCGCCGGCCCTTGCCATCGTCAACCCGCACCGCGACGACAGCATCTATCCCGATCGGCGTCTCGCGGGCAGCGGGATCGCCCTGACGCTGGCTCGCCTGCTGCTCGGCGAAGCGGCACTGGAGCTCGCGGATCTCGCGGCGATCGGGACGGTGGCAGATGTCGCCCCGATCCTCGGCGAGAACCGCGCGATCGTGCGGCTCGGCCTCGAGCTGATCCGCGCTGGCGCCCGGCCCGGGATCGCGGCGCTGCTCGCGGGAGCCGGAGTGGCCGCGTCCTCGGTGGACCTCGAGACCCTGTCCTTCGTCATCGCCCCGCGCCTGAACGCCGCCGGGCGGGTGGGGGAGGCGATGGACGCGGCTCGGCTCCTCCTCGCCACGGACGCGGCCGAGGCCGGCGGGCTGGCGGCGACGCTCGAGGCGGCAAACCTCGTCCGCCGCGACCTCACGAAGACCGCGATCGCGGAGGCCCGTGTCTCGCCCGATGCCGTGGACGACGCGGCGGCGACGATCCTCCGCGGGCCGTGGCCGGTCGGCATCATCGGGCTCGTGGCCTCCCGTCTCGCCGACGAGCGAGGCCGGCCTGCCATCGTCGGCGCGGACCTGGGAGCGGTGGTTCGCGCTTCGTGCCGGAGCGACGGCCGGGTCCACCTCGCCGACGCACTCGCGGTCTGCGAAGACCTCCTGATCCGGCACGGCGGCCACGCGGGCGCGGCGGGATTCGAGATCCGGACGGAGGACTGGGCGGCGTTTCGCGCCCGCTTCCTCGCGATCGTCGAGGCCGGTGGCCCGATCGATCCGCGACCCTCGCTCACGCTCGACCTCGCCCTCGCGGCCCGCGACGTCGACTACGGCCTCCACCGCGAGCTGGCGCGGCTCGCGCCTTGCGGCACGGGCAACGCCGAGCCGCTCGTGGCCGTCCTCGGGCTCACGGTGACAAGAGTCAGGGAGGCGAGCGGCGGCCACACCCAGCTCGTGCTGCGCCGCGAGCGAGACGTGCTCGACGGGATCGCCTTCGGCTGGCCCGAGCTCGCGACCCTCGTCCATGAAGGCGACCGGCTGGACATCGTCGCCCGGCTCGCGAGCCGGCGCTTCGGCGGCCTCGAATCCCTCCAGCTCGAGGTTCGCGACGCCGCTCCATCAGGCCACCACGCCGAGGCGCGGGCGATCCTCGAGCAGGCCCCCGTGGCGGTTGGCCCCGGCGTCGCGGTCCAGCTGGCGCCGGCCGTCTGATGAGCATCGGCAGCCGCCTCCGATCCGCCGGGAACGCCGGCTCGGGCAATCCGCTGACCCTGCTCCCAGGCGGCGTGGCGCCGTTCCTCGCGCTCCTCGGCCTGGTCGTCGTCGCGGTCCTGAGCGTGTCGCTCCTGAACGGGTCGCTGCTGACCGGTCCCGGCGGCGGCCCGGGTGGCCCAATACGAACGGCGACCCCGTCCGGCGTCGTGATCACCGATCCGCGGGCCAGCATTCCAGGCACCCTCGTCTACGCCAAGGACGGCAACATCTGGCTGCAGACGGGGACGCAGGCGACCCAGCTGACGACGAGCGGGTCCGATTCGATGCCGACGTGGTCGGCGGACGGCAAGTGGGTCTACTTCATCCGTTCGCTCGACAAGCAGGGCCGCTGGCTGGTCAACGGCGCATCTCGGCTCTACGAGCTCAGCGTGCCGTACCTGATGCGGGTCCGACCCGACGCTTCCAACGGAGTCGTCATCGTCGGTGGCACCTTCGCCCGGGGGGCCTACCTCTGGTCGTACTTCATCCGCCAACCGTCAGTGTCGCCCGATGGCAAGACCGCGGCGGTGATCTCCGACGGCCCAAATCCGACCACGAGCGATCTCGTCCTCAAGTTCATCAACACCAGCACCGGAGCCATCACGAACCCGCGGCTCCCGGACATCAGCGGCCTCGGCCACCAGGATCCCGCCTGGTCGCCGGACGGCAAATCCGTGCTCTACGTGCGCAACGGCCGCGAGGGCACCCGCGGCGCGCCGATCATCATCCGGTACGACATCGCCACGAAGAAGTCGACGGCCCTGACCGGCGCGGGCTACATCGCCCCGGCGTGGTCGCCCGACGGGCGCTACATCGCGGCGACGAAGACCGATGCGTTCGGGACCGACATCGTCATCCTCGACGCCCGAACCGGTGCCGAGCTTCTCCGCCTGACGAACGACACGAACTCGTTCGACCCGGTCTGGTCGCCGGCCGGCGACTCGATCGCGTTCTTCCGGGTGGACCGCGGCGTGGTGGATCTCGAGCTCGCGAAGCTCACGGGTACGGCACCGCAGTGGGCCGTCGGCGACACGCTGGCGCTGACCGTCGCTGCGGGCCTCGATGCGAGCTCGCGGCCGGGCTGGTTCATCCCCGTCGACCAGCTGCCGAAGCCGACTCCGAGCCCGACGCCCCTGTTCCCGAGTGGTTCCGGCGCGATCCCGTGAGCCCGCCCGGGCCCGGCTACCTGGAGCGCCTGGCGAGCCGCTCCGCATCCGTCGGCACCGTCCTGTGCGTCGGACTGGACCCCGACCCCGAGGCACTGCCCGAGGGTCTGCCGCCGGGCCTCGCCGGGGTGGAAGCGTTCGCCGCCTTGATCCTCGAGGCTGTCGCGCCGTTCGCGGCCGCGGTGAAGCCGAACCTCGCGTTCTTCGAGGCGTTCGGATCGGCCGGGCTCGCGGCGCTGGAGCGGATTCGGGCCCGCGTGCCGGCCGGGGTCCTGGTCGTCGTCGACGCGAAGCGAGGCGACATCGGCTCCACTTCCGCCCGGCACGCTGCGGCGCTGTTCGACGGGCTCGGCGCGGATGCCGTGACCGTGAGCCCGTACCTCGGCGAGGAGGCGATTGCGCCGCTCCTCGAGCGAGTCGATCGCTTCGCCTATGTCCTGTGCCGGACCTCGAACCCCGGCGCCGGTGAGCTCCAGGATCTGCTCGTGGCAGGTGACGCTGGAAGCGAGGGCGATGCCGGCGCGCCGGGTGAGCCTCTCTGGGCGCGGGTCGCCCGCAAGGCTTCGCACTGGGGCCCCGGTGGCACGGTCGGGCTCGTCGTGGGCGCGACCGCCCCCGCGGAGCTCGCAGCCATCCGGGGGATCGCCCCGGGGCTTGCCATGCTCGTGCCGGGCGTCGGCGCCCAGGGCGGCTCGATCGAGGCCGTGCTGGACAACGGGCCCGCAACGGCGCGGCCAGCCGGTGGACGAGCCGGTGGCGGGCTCCTCGTCAATGTATCCCGCGGCATCGCCGCCGCGGCCCTCGAAGCGACCCCGGATGGTCATGCAGACGACCTCCTGGAGCGTCTCGCGGGAGCCGCCCGGACCTGGAGCGAGCGACTCCCTGTGCTAACCTTGCCGCCGCCCGGACCGGCGGATCCGGCGCGGGCCGAGAGGTAGCGAGCTCATGCCGTTCATCGGAAACATCGGCGCCCCAGAGCTGATCATCATCCTGATCATTGCCCTGGTCATCCTGGGTCCCGGGAAGCTCCCCGACGTCGCCCAATCGCTCGGCAAGAGCGTCCGCGAGTTCCGGAAGGCCGCGACGGACCTGTCGGATGCCGCGAAGCTCGAGCCGGACAAGCCAAGCGCGGCGCTGCCGTCGACCACGGGTCCGGCCCCGAACACCCTCTCCGAAGCGTCCGCGCCCAACGAGCTGGGCGCCGCGCCCGTTCCGAAGCCTGCCTCGACCGACGACGGCGACGCTGCCGCCTCCTAGGCGGTCGCGCGCAGGCCTGCCCGACTCCAGGTGAGCGTGGAAGAGCGCCCGTCGACCGTGGAAGAGCCCTCGTCGAGCCTCGAGGTGACGGCGCCCGTCGAGGTGGCGGCGCCCGTTGAGCCCGGGGCGGTGATGCCCCTCGTCGATCACCTCGCGGAGCTGCGGCGGCGGATCATCTGGTCCGCGCTGGCGATCGCTCTCGGTGGGGTCATCGGGTTCGTGGCTGGACCGGCGATCATCGCGTTCCTCAGCGAGCCGCTCAAGGGCCTGACCACCGGACCGCTCGTATTCACGTCGATGGGCGATCCGTTCGCGATCCGGCTCCGGATCTCGCTCGTGGTCGGGATCATCCTCGCGATGCCGGTCCTGCTGTGGCATCTCTGGCGGTTCATTGCGCCCGGGCTGACGGCGAAGGAGCGGCGGGCGATCCTGCCGTGGATCCCAGCGGCGCTGTTCTTCTTCGTCCTGGGCGTGTCGATCGCCTACGTGATCCTGCCGTTCGCGGCCCAGTTCCTCCTGAGCTTCCAGACCGCCGACCTCAAGGCGCTGCTGACCGTCCGCGAGTACTTCGACTTCGTGACGACCCTCTTCCTGGCCTTCGGGCTCTTGATGGAGTTCCCGATCATCCTCGTCGGCCTGTCGCGGGTCGGGATCGTGACCTCGGAGCGCCTGCGACGGGCGCGACGGATGACGATCCTCGCGATCGCCGTCTTCTCCGCGATCGCGACGCCCGGCGGCGATCTCGTGAGCCCGGCGGTCCTCGGCTTCACGCTGTACATCCTGTTCGAGCTGACGACGATCGTGATCCGTCGCAGCGGTCGGTAGACTGCGAGCCATGGCGACCGCGCCGCAGCCCGAGGTCGAGCCCGAGGCGAGCGTCCACGTCGTCCTCCTGAGCGGCATGTCGGGCGGCGGGAAGACCGCCGCGGCGAAGCTCTTCGAGGACCTCGCGTATACCGTCGTCGACAACCTGCCGGGCGAGCTCCTGCCGCAGCTGGCGGATCTTGTCTCGTCCGATCCTGCGCGGTTCGCCCGGGTCGCGATCGTGCTCGATGTTCGAGCCGGCGACGCGGAGACCGCCTATCGGGCCATGCGGGGTGCGCTCGAGGGCCGCAGCATCCGACCCCAGGTGTTCTTCCTCGAGGCCAGCGACGAGGCGTTGATCCGGCGGTACTCCGAGACTCGCCACCGGCACCCGCTGGCGGAGAACCGGAGCATCGTCGCCGCGATCCGCCTCGAACGACGGCTCCTCGACCCGATCCGGGCCGAGGCGGACGTCGTCATCGACACGTCTGACCTGCCACTGCGGGAGCTCCGCGAGCGGCTGTTCGCCCGCCTCGCCGAGCTCGAGCCCGATCGAATGACGATCCAGCTGATCTCGTTCGGCTACAAGCTCGGCATCCCGCTCGAGGCCGACATCGTCCTCGACACGCGCTTCCTCCAGAACCCCTACTACGTGCCGGAGCTCCGCGAGCACTCCGGGCTGACCGATCCGGTCCGCGAGTACGTCCTGGCCCAGCCCGGTGCGACCCGCTTCCTCGAGCTCGTCGACCAGCTCCTCGAGTTCAGCATCCCGGCCTTCGCCGCGGAGGGGAAGAGCCGGCTCACGATCGGCATCGGCTGCACGGGCGGCTTCCATCGCTCGATCGTGCTGGCGGAGGAGATCGCGTCCCGGCTACGTGCCGCGGGGCACGATCCGGTCGCCGTCCTCCATCGCGAGCTCGAGCCGCGATGAGGTTCCGCCGCTGGCTCCAGCCGGGCATCGGCGTGAAGCGCTGGCTGCTGGTGGTCTTCGCGGGCCTCCTGCTCATCGCGCTCGGGACGGCCCACGTGATCCGGCAGGTCACGCCAACGCTGCAGCCCGGCTCGGCAGCCGACACGATCGTGAACATCGTCACGCTCGGGTTCCTGCCGTTCGCGTTGCGGGGGCTGCTTGCCGGCGCGTTCGGGGCAAGCCTCGTGGCGATCGGCGCCTGGCGGGTGCTCCTCGCGGTGACCCAGCCGCTCCGGGCCGACGAGGACCAGCCCCTCGTCGAGGTCATCTACCAGAAGCGATTCCTGGCCCGCGGGCCGAGGGTCGTCGCGATCGGCGGTGGCACGGGCCTCTCGTCGCTGCTGCGAGGGCTGAAGGAGCACACGAGCAACATCACCGCGATCGTGACGGTGGCCGACGACGGCGGCTCGTCGGGCGCGCTTCGCAACGAGCTCGGGATCCCGCCGGTCGGTGACATCCGCAACTGCATCGCCGCGCTCGCGGACGCCGAGCCACTGATGAGCGAGCTCCTCGGCTACCGGTTCCCCGGCGGCCATCAGCAGGACGGGGTCCCGGTCCAGACCGAGCCCGGCGGGCTCGGCGGGCACGCGGTCGGCAACCTCATCATCGCCGCCCTGACGGCGCTCGAAGGCGGCGACTTCGAGGAGGGTGTCCGCCGGATGAATCGGGTCCTTGCGGTCCGCGGACAGGTCGTGCCCGCTTCTCCCACCCCGATCACGCTCCATGCCGGGACGAACGACGGCATCGTCGTCAACGGCCAGTCGTCGGTGATGCGGAC
>DAINSJ010000052.1:0-9912 GCA_036741375.1 Candidatus Limnocylindrales bacterium | reverse complement strand
TGTCGGATGTCTTCGGCAACCTGCCGCACAAGCTGGGCCAGGTCGGCCAGCTGGCGTGGAACCAGTTCGGTTTCCTGACGCCGCTCCTCGTCCCCGCCTTCCTCGCGACCGTTCGAACCGCGCCCCGCTTTGCCCTGCTGACGGGCTCCGCGATGGTGATCACGCTGCTGTTCAACCTGTCGTACGCGAACGCCGACATCGACCGCTACTACCTAGGGCCGGTGCTCTGGGCGTGGACGTGGGTCGGGATCCTGGCCGCGTTCGTGTTCCGGCTCGTCGTCGCCTGGATCCCCGGGACCGAGGCGCGAGCCGGCGATGAGGCGCGAGCCGGCGACCGTGAGCCGGGCATCGGCCCCCGGCGGGCTCCGGTGCTCAGCCTCGCGAACGCGCTGGCCGTGATCGCGTCGATCGCGATCCTCATCCCCGGGATCAACGCCATGTCCTTGAGCCGCATCCAGGCCGACCGGTCGAATGACACGACGGCGGCACGCTGGCTCGCCGACGCGATGCCGCTGTTCCAGCCGAATGCGATCGTGGTCAGCTGGTGGAGCACCTCGACGACGCTGTGGTACGGCCAGAAGATCGAAGGCCTGCGACCCGATGTCTTCATCGTCGACGACCGGACGATGCTCGACCTGAACCTGGGCGGAGCCAGCGCCGTCATCGCCCGCTATCTTGGCCATCAGCCGGTCTACCTGATCCGGGCTAACGGGAGAGATCTCGCCCTGGTGCTGAAGGACTACGACCTCAAGCAGCTGCTCGGGAACGGCAGCGATGCCCTCTACGAGGTCGTCGGGCGGAAGGTCGCGTCGGGTTGACGGCGCTGCCCGCCGCACCGTCGAGCACCGCGGAGTCCGCCGTCGCCACGTCGGCCTCGGTTGCAAGCGGGCCCTCGAGCTCCACGTCGGCCGAGCCCTCGACCTCGAGGCTGCCCGAGCTGTCGTACTTCTTCCCGGCCCACAACGAAGAGGCCAACCTGCGGGGTCTCGTCGCCGAGGCTCTCGCGACGTTGCCGGACCTCGCGGAGCGGTTCGAGATCGTCATTGTCGACGATGGCTCGCGCGACACGACGCCGGCGATCGCGGACGAGCTCGCCGCGGCCCATCGGGAGGTTCGCACGGTGCATCACCCGGTCAACCTCGGCTACGGCGCCGCGCTGCGGAGCGGTTTCGCGGCGGCGCGCCACGAGTTCATCGCCTTCACCGATGGCGACCGGCAGTTCCACGTTGCCGACATCGGCCTGCTGGCGGCCCGACTCGCGGCTCCCGATCATCCGGATGCGGTCGTCGGGTATCGCATCCACCGGGCGGATCCGCTCGTTCGAACCGTCTACGCCAGCCTCTATCGGCTCGCCAACCGGATCTTCTTCGGCCTCTCGGTCCGCGATGTCGACTGCGCCTGCAAGCTCTTCCGGCGCGAGGCCCTCGATGGGATCTCCGTGGAGTCCGGCGGGGCGTTCTTCTCCGCCGAGCTGCTGATCAAGCTTCGTGCCCGGAGGCGACGCATCGCCGAGGTCGGGGTGCCGCACTACCCGCGCACCGCCGGCAGCCCCACCGGCGCGAAGCCCCAGGTCGTCTTCCGGGCCGCTCGCGACTTCTGGACGCTCCGGGTCCGTCTGTGGGCGGCGCCGACCCGAGCGCTGCGCCGCGGGAGCCCGATCCTCGGCGCCTGAGCCGCGGTCAGCGCTGGCGGCCGCCGCTGTCGCCACCTGCGCCGGGGTCGACCTCAAGCGAGTTGACGAAGTCCCGGAACATGTCGAGGCGCGGATCGACGGTGTCGCCGCCCACCGACTCCAGCGGGATCCGGCGCGCCTTGCGCCCGGTGCCGGCCGGCGCATCGGCATCGAGCGCCTCGTCGTCCTCGTCATCGACCGCGTCCGGATCGGTGCCGAGCGCGGCCTGGGCGAGGACCTCCTCGGCGGCAAAGATCGGGGCCTCGCAGCGAACGGCGAGTGCGAGCGCGTCGGACGGTCGAGCGTCGATCTCGACTTCGGTGCCGTCACGGTCGAGGAAGAGGCGAGCGTGGTACGTCTCGTCGGCGAGCTCCGAGACCACCACCCGGTCGAGCCGGACGCCGAGCTGCTCGAGCGCGGCGACGAAGAGGTCGTGCGTCAAGGGCCGCTCCGCGGAGACGCCCTGGAGCCGCATCGCGATCGCGCTGGCCTCCCAGGCGCCGATCCAGATCGGGAGATAGCGATCGTGCTCGACATCCTTGAGGATCACGACGTGGCGGTTCGAGAGCATGTGGACCCTGACGCTCTCGACGACCATCTCCACGAGCCGGCTCATGACGGGATTATCCCATCGGTCAGGCCGGCGAGGCGGTCCGTCCCGCCCCTCCGACCCGGACCAGGACGCCCACGACCATCCCGAACGCAAATCCACCGATGTGGGCGAAGAAGGCGACGCCGCCCGAAGCCGTGTCGCCACCCAGCGAGCCGAACCCGCTGATCAGCTGCAGCACGAACCAGAACCCGAGGATGATCAGGGCCGGGACGTTCAGGAGCTGGTAGAAGAATCCGAGGAAGACGAGCGACAGGATTCGCGCGCCGGGGAACAGGACGATGTACGCCCCCAGGGCCGCGGCGATCGCGCCGGACGCCCCGACCAGCGGCTGCGTCGATTGCGGATCGATCGCAACCTGGGTCAGGGCAGCGATGATCCCGCCCAGCAGGTAGAAGAGGAGGAACCCGACCCGCCCCAGGCGGTCCTCGACGTTGTTCCCGAAGATCCACAGGTAGAGCATGTTCCCGAGAATGTGCAGCCAGCCGCCGTGCAGGAAGATGCTCGTGACGATGCCGAGCGTCGCCTGCGAGACGTAGTTGCCGGCGTCGATCGAGGCCGTGATCTTCGAGGGGACGGCACCCCATGTGTCGAAGAACGACCCGAGCGCGGCATCGCCGCCGCCGCCCATCGTGAGAGAGAGCTCATACAGGAACGCCACGAAACAGGCGGCGATGAGTGAGACCGTGACGATCGGGAATCGGCGGGTCGGGTTCCGGTCGTAGAGCGGGATCACGGCGCCGGGGCCAGCGAGGCACCGCCGGAGGGTCGCGGCGATGCGCCGCTGGGCCCTGGGCTGGCGCCGGGCGCGCTGGTGGCGGGCTCCAGGATCGAGCGATGGACGCCCGTGGCGTTGATCCACACGATCGCGTCGGGGACCTCGGCGACGCCCGGCTCCACGTACCAGCCGCGGAGGTCCCAGGCCTGCGACCCGCCGACCAGGCGGTACTGGGCGATGAACGCGCCGCTCGACTTCGAGAGGGCGATGACCCGCGCGTTCGCGGGGTCGAAGCCGTACAGATTCCCCTCGCGCTTCGCCGTCCCCGAGGTCACGAGCCGATACTCGGGCACGGGCCGGATGACGTCGTCGCCCGGGGCGGCCGCGGTCCAGCCCTCGCTCTTGCCACCCACGAGCCGCAGGATGTTGCCGCCCTCGGCAAGCCAGATGTCGCCATCGATGTACATCGCGGTGACGTCGCTCACGTCGCGCGCCGTGGCAAGCCGATTGGACGGAGCGTTTGGGTAGCCGCCGCCATCGAGCTGGGGTGAATACGCGAGGATCGACTGCGCCGACGGGTCGACGACGTACAGGTTGTAGAGGTTCTGGTCCGCGTTCCGGATGAAGGTGCCGACCGCGATGATGTCGTTGCCCCACTCGGCGGAGCCATAGACATGGATGCGCGTGGTCGTGCCCTTGCCGGTCGTGTTCGCCGCCCGCCACTTCCAGACGATGTTCTTGGCGTCGACGATCAGGATGTCCCGGCCGCCGACGGCGAGGAGCTTCGGCTCAGCCTGGGTGGCCCCGGCGGCCCGATTGCCCTTCTTGAAGATCGCGACGGCCTTGCCGTGGGCGACGTCGATCCGGTAGACGGCCGCCGTCCCGGCGTCGAGGACGTAGACCGCCCCGTCCGGCCCACGCACCACAGCCCGCAGGTCGGCCTTCGAGTTCGCGGCGAACGCGAAGAGCTTCTTGTCGACGACGTCGGTCATCTTGTACAGCCGGTCGAGGGCGGCCACGGCCTGCGCTCGGAGCGGGGCGATCGTCGATTCGGGGATGCCGGCTCGCGAAGCGATCGCGAGCTGGGCGATCGTGTCCTTCAACACGTTCGTCGCCTTCCCGGGGTCGCTCGTCACGAGGTCGACCCCCGGCGCGGTGATCCGTTGGAGATCCGCACGGGCGGCATCTAGGGCCCGTTGACCCGCCTCGATCGAGGAGATGACCGGGCCGGCCGGCAGATGGCCGCCGAGGAAGTACACGGCCGCGCCGAGACCGCCGATGACGACCACGAGCGAGAGGATCGCGACGGCGGCCCGGCGTTGCATCTCGCGCCGGGCTGACATCGGCGTCACGCGGCGGGAGGCCGGGCTCCGGTTCGGCATGGCGTCCTGGAGGCGCATGAGGATCCGCCCGAGGACGCCGCCTGCGGCGACCCGAGCCCGCCGGGCGCCGTCCTGCGCGGCGGTCATCCCACCGGCGACGGAATCGGCGAGGGGAATCGGTGAGCGGTCGGGGGCGCCGGCGAGCGGCTCCGCGGGCCGAACTGGCACGGGCGCGCGACCCGCCCGCGACACGGCCACCTCACCCGCCTCGATCTCGATCGCCCCGTCGCTGCCGCTCCCACCGGCCGCGATGAAGCGCTGATGGAGGAGGTCCATCGCCGATTGGGGGTGGAGCGTGACCAGGACGTCCTTGAGCTCATCGGGCCCGAGCGGCGCGAGCAGGTTCGGCGAGATCAGGACGAGCTGGTCGCCGACGTTCATCTCGCCGCGCCAGACGTCGGGCTCGAGGTCCGCCGAGGGCAGGCCTCGGTCGCGATGGGGATCCGGCAGCGTCGAGAGCCGGGCGCCCCGGCTGAGATACGCCTCGGCCGGCCCCACCGTCCCGACATACAGCTCGTTGTCCCGGACGACGGCGACGCCGACTCCGATCGGGCCCGGGTCCTGCCCAAGCGAGCCGCGCTCGCGCGCATGGGCGAGGCGCTTGTTCGCGGCCTGGATCGCCTTGATGAGGCAGACGCGGATCCCGGCCGACTCGTCGTAGTAGTACTCACTCCGAATCGACTCGGCGACGAGGCGGGTCGCCTCGCGGGCCCGGCTGCCGGGGATGCGGCACGTGACGAGCAGGTAGAGGTGGCCCTTCGACCTGGCCTGCGAGCCGATCATCGGCTCGTAGTGCAGGACCGTATCCGGCGAATCGGGCAGGCGGTCGGCTTCGGGGACGACGCCGAGCTTCATCTGGAGGCGGTGGGCCAAAGCAAGCCTCTGCCTGGGAGTTGCGGGCCGGGATTATCGCATGAGCGTGCGGCGGCCCCCGGGCCGCCCCCCGGTGACGACTAGGAGCGGCGGATCGTTACGCGGATCTCGGTGATCGCCGCTCCGGCGGGCGCGGCACGGAATGCGGCCGCGAGCTCGGAGGCGTGCATCCGGAGCTCCTGGGCCACGATCGGGGCATCGGCCTCGACGACGAGGACCGTCCCGTCGATCCGGACGGCGCGGCAGGCGCCGTGGGCGGCAGGGGCTCGCTCGGCCACGATCGCGTCGAACGTGGAGGTCGCGCGGGCCCGGCGGAGCTCGTCGGCGAGCCCGAGACGGGCGGCAGCGTCGGGAATAAGGTCGCCGATGCGCGACATCGGGCGTCGGCGTCGGCGTACGGCCTGCTCGTCCGGGTCTTCGCGGTCGAACCCGTCGTCGGTCACGCGACACCCGCCCGCGGCCCCGCCAGCGTGGCACCGTCCGCGGTCCCGGCACTCACACCGGCCGCGGTCCTCTCGCCCGCCCCAGCGACCGGCGGCCGGACCTCCCACGAGGTCGCGATCGCGCGCAAGGCAGGGTCGAGATCATCCAGAGTCGTGGTCGTGACGAACGCCTGCGGCAGCTCTGCGATCCGTCGGACGAGGTGTGCCCGGCGGGCCGGGTCGAGCTCCGAGAAGACGTCGTCGAGGAGCAGGAGCGGCGGCCGGCCGCCGAGGGCTGTGAGCAGGTCGAGCTCGGCCATCTTGAGGGCGAGGATCGCCGTTCGCTGCTGGCCGCGCGAGGCGAAGACGGCGAGGTCCCGCCCCTCGAGCAGGAAGGCAATGTCGTCGCGGTGCGGCCCGACGAGCGTCGTCCCGTTCCAGGCTTCCTTGTCGGCCGTCTCGAGGAGCCGGCGAGCCAGCGCGTCGCGGGCCGACTCGCCCGCGGCCGGCGGCGCGTTCGTCAGGAACTGCAGCGTGAGGGGGCCCCGGACGCCCTCCTCGGGCGCGATCTCGGCATGTGCGGCCGCCAGCGGCCCAGCCAGCGCGTCGAGCAGCCGATGCCGCGCCTCCACGACGGCCCCTCCGGCGTCGAGGAACGGCTGATCCCAGTACCGGAGCTCGTCCCGGGTCGCCTGTTCCTCCCGAATCGCACGCAGGAGCCCATTGCGCTGCTGCAGCGCCCGGCTGTACGTCGCGAGATCGCTCGCGTACGCGGGATAGAGATGGCTCGCCAGGCGGTCGAGGACGCTTCGACGGAGCGCGGGTGAGCCGACGACGAGGAGCATGTCCTCGGGGGCGAACACGACGATCCGCAGGTGCTCTCCGAGCGCCGCCGGCCGGCGCGGGACGCCGTTGACCCGGATGCGCTTCCGGCCTCCATCCGCTGCGGCCGCCGAACCTGGGCGCACGAGGACGACCTCGAGGAGCTGGCTGTCGACCGTAGCCTCCACCCTCGCGAGGTCGGCGCCCCAGCGGACGAGCTCGGCGTCGGTCGCGGTGCGGTGCGAATGGCCCCACGCGGCGAGAACGATCGCTTCGAGCAGGCTCGTCTTGCCGGCGGCATTCGGCCCCCAGACGAGGTGCGGCCCGGGGCCGAACTCGACCTCGAGCGCCGCGTAGCCACGCAGGTCGGCGAGCCGGATCGACCGAAGCGTCAATCGAGTGGGCTCGGCCCGCGTCGGGCTACGACGTAGTTCGGACCGGCATCACGACGTGCACATAGTTGTCGTCGCCGATGGGCTTGAAGACGCCGGGCGCGAGCGGGCCCTGGAGCTCGAGGGCGAACTGGTCGGCCGTGACCCGCTCGAGGACGTCCGCGAGGTACTTCGCGTTGAAGGCGATCGACGTCCCGTCGCCCTCGACCGTGGCCTCGACCTCACCGACGTGATCGCCGATCTCCGCGTTGGCGCTGACCGTGATCCCCGACTCACCGTTGGAGGCGATCTGGAGCTTCACGATGTTGGCCGACTCGTGGGCGATCAGGGCCGCGGGTCGAACGGCGCGCAGAAGCTCCTCGCGATCGAGGATCGCCCGGGTCGTATGGGTCTTCGGCAGGACCGACTGGTAGTTCGGAAACTGGCCGTCGATGAGCCGGCTGACGAGGTCGATCCCCTCGAGGTGGAACAGGACCTGGTTGCGACCCTGGGCGAGCACGACGTCGACCGGGTCGTCGGTGTCGCCAAGGATCCGGACGAGCTCGTTCAGGGCTCTGGCCGGGATCACGACGCTCGTCTCGCCGACGGGATCGAGGATCGGGATCGTCTTGACCGCGATGCGGTAGTTATCCGCGGCGGCGAAGGTGACCGTCTCGCCCTCGAAGCGGCACAGGACGCCGGTCAGGATCGGGCGGGCCTCGTCGGTCGCCGCGGCGAACGCTGTCTGCTCGAGCGCGCGCTTGAGCTCCTTTTGCGAGATCCGCGTCGTCGCTCGCTCACCGGTCGTCTGGATCGAGGGGAACTCGTCGGCGTCGATGCCCTTGATGTGCGACTCGAAACGGCCGGATTTCAGGTGCAGCGTCTCGCCGGCGCCGGTCTCGAGCTCGATCCGGTCGCCACCCTGGAGCGAGTTGACCAGGTCGGTCAGCAGCTTGGCCGGCACGGTCGTCGCGCCGTCCGTCTCGATCTTGCCGGGAACCCAGAAGATCAGCCCGATCTCGAGATTCGTGGTCGTCAGGCGAAGGCCGCCGTCCTCGGTCTTCAGGAGGACGTTGGCGAGCACCGGCAAGGTGCTTCGGGTGGAGACGGCCCGGCTCACGACCGACAGGCCGCGGGCGAGGTTCTCCTGCATTACCGAGAGCTTCACGGCAGGTCCACTCCAGAGCGGGACGAGGCTTCAGGGGCCCGGCGGGCCCGTGTCGGTACGGTCTGTGTATCTTCGTTCATTCTTCTTACCTCGTCATCACCATCATCATGGTGTGGACGGCGTGGACGACCGCGCTCGGCGCCGTTCGGATCGGGCGTGGGTTGCGACCCGCGGCCGGTGGGCAGCCAGGCCATGCCGGGGGACGCCGGGCGGATTTCACGGTGGATGAATCGAGGTGTCGTCCACGCCCCGCCGCCCGACACGACATTTCGTCCACCTTGCGAACCGGACTCTTCCCGTTGCAACGGCACGCTACTGAACCCTCGAAGGCGGGTTGTCCACCGCGGGTTCGCGTATTTGTCCACAACCTGGGCGCCCGAGAGCGGCTGGCCCGACCCGCGGCGGGCTGGCTCAGTCGGCGTAGATCAGCTCGCGAACCGCAGCGATCTCGCGCCGGAGCTCGTCGTTGCCGGCCGATTCGCGAGTGATCTTGTCGCAGGCGTGCAGGACCGTGGAGTGGTCGCGATTGCCGAGCTCGGCCCCGATCCGGAGGAGCGAGACGTCGGTCTCCTCGCGCATGAGGAACATCGCGATCTGGCGCGGCACGACGATCGCCTTGTCCCGCTTCTGGCCCTTGAGCTGCTCGAGGGCGACGCCGTAGTACTCGGAGACCGCCTTGGCGATCCGCTCGGGCGTGATCTGGCGCTTCTTCGGGTTGTACAGGACGTTCGAGAGGACGGCCTGGGCGAGCTCGATCGAGATCGGCATCGCGCCCATCGAGGCATAGGCGACGATCCGGTTCAAGGCCCCTTCGAGCTCCCGGATGTTGCTGACCACCTTGCGGGCGATGAACTCGATGACGTCCGAGGTGATCGGGACCGCGCCCTCCTCGGCCTTGGCCCGGAGGATCGCGATGCGGGTCTCAAGATCCGGCGCCGTCAGGTCGGCGATCAGGCCCCACTCGAAGCGGCTCCGGAGGCGCTCCTCGAGCGTCAGGATGGCCTTGGGCGGCCGATCGGAGCTCAGGACAATCTGCTTGCCGTCCTCGTGGATGGCGTTGAACGTGTGGAAGAACTCTTCCTGGGTCCGCTCCTTGTCGGCGATGAACTGGATGTCGTCGATGAGGAGGAGGTCGATGCGGCGGTAGCGGGCCCGGAACTCGTCGATCTTGCCCTGCTGGATCGAGGTGATGAACTCGTTCGTGAACTTCTCGGAGGTCGCGTAGACGACGCGCTTCCGCGGGAACTTCGCCGCGACCTGGTTGCCGATGGCGTGCATCAGGTGCGTCTTGCCGAGGCCGACCCCGCCGTACAGGAACAGCGGGTTGTAGGCGTGCCCGGGGCGTTCCGCAACCGAGAGGCTGGCCGCGTGGGCGAGGCGGTTCGCCGACCCGACGATGAAGTTCGCGAAGGTGTAGCGGGGGTTGATGTTGCTGGCGCCGCCCTCGCCGCCCACGCGGGTCGGCTCGACCCGGACATGCTGGGAGCCAGTCGCCGGCGCCCGGCCGGGGACCGGGGCCGCGGCGGCGTCTGCCACGAAGGCCGTCGGGCTGGAGCCGTTCCCGCCGTCGGGGCTGTCGCTCGAGGGCGTCTCGGCGGCCGCGATGAAGAACTCGACCTGGACGCTGTACCCGACGATCCGGGCCAGGGTCTGGGAGATCAGGGAGCGATAGCGGCTCTCGAGCCAGTCCTTGGCGAAGCCGTTCGGGACCGAGATTCGGAAGCGGTTGTCGTCCACGTCGACGAGCGCTGTGTCGCGAAGCCACGTCTCGAAATTTGCCGGCGAGAGGGACACCTGGAGCTCGCCAAGTGCGGCACGCCAGACCTGCTTCGCGTCCATACGTCGATGTGGGCTCTCATGGTCGGATGGGCGAT
>DAINSJ010000051.1:0-9989 GCA_036741375.1 Candidatus Limnocylindrales bacterium | reverse complement strand
GACAAGGCGAAGGGCCTCGACCTCGGCGCCGACGACTACATCGCCAAGCCGTTCCACCCCGATGAGCTGGCCGCGCGCGTGCGCGCCGTGATCCGGCGGTCCGGCGGCGCCGAGCCGGGCGCGGGCGTGATCAAGTTCGACGACGTCGAGATCGACCTCGAGCGGCGCATGGTCACCCGCAACGGGGAGCTGGTCCAGCTCTCCCGGACGGAGTGGCTGCTCCTCCAGCACCTCGCCGCGAACGCCGGCAAGGTCGTCCTCCACACGGAGCTCCTGACGAAGGTCTGGGGACCCGAGTACCGCGACGACCTGCAATACCTGCGGGTCTGGGTCTCGCGCGTACGCCGCAAGCTCGGCGCCTTGCCGGGCGAGCCGGGCCGCATCCGAACCTTCCAGGGCATCGGCTACCTGCTCGATGTCGACACGAGCCGGCGCGAGCCCGAGCCCGAGCCCGAGCCGGTCATCGACCCAGCGGCGGCCCTCATCGGCTAATCCCGGGGTCCGCACGACGCGGCGGCCCGCATCGAATGCAGGCGGCGATCGCTGCACGATCGCCGGCGACGCTCGAACCGACGACCGCGGGCCACCACCCGCGGTCGTTTCTCGCCCCGCACTCCGCTCGGGTGCACGATCCGTCGCCTCGCGCACCCCTTGTGGTCGCGTCGCGAAGCCCGTGCCATCGCCATCCCTGGCTGCATTGGATTCGGCTCCAGCGTGCTTGGCACGATGCCGAATCCGTCGGATTCGTTGCGTCGCGGAGCGCGCTCAGGTCGTCGGCAATTCCGCCCTGAATAAGGCGCGCCGAAAGGCTGCGCCCACGGAGCGAGCCCGGTCGGGCTCGCTCAAGATGGTGAAGATCCAGATGCTCCCAGCCGACCCGCCGCCCGCGCCCGATGCGTATGCGGGCCGTGGGATCCGATGGCAACTCCGTCGTCGAGCTGACATCTGGGGCGCTTTCCAGGAGCGGCCGGCGATCTCGCCGGATGGCTCCACCATCGCCTACCCCGAATTCGCGGACAGCTTCGTCCTCTCCCACGGCCTCTTCGTCGCCAATAGCGATCGCTCCTATCCGCATGAGCTGACGCCTGCCGGCCAGCCGGGCGTCGAGAGTGCTGACACCACTTCGCTGCGGGCATGAACCACAACGAGCTGCGGCTGATTGATGCCGAAGGGACCCATCTGACAACGCCCTGGGTGCCCGGGCCGTTGGACGGCGGCGGAGCCGAGACGCCGGATTGGGGGCCGTGAACAGTAATCAGCCGCGCGTATTCGGCGATTCCCGTGCCGGAGCCACTCCCATCGACGACCGCGGGTCCCGCGACCCGCGGTCGTTTCATGCCGGCCCCGGCTCCGTTGTAGGCCTAATTCCACTCCGATGAGCGTTACGGAGCGGCGAAGCCGCAGCACCGCCCGATTGAGTCGTTTCGGGCCCAATTTGCCGCAAATGTTGCCCACGCGAGCGATAGCACCCTGAATCGGGTACGCCGGTTCGTGGCCGTCGGTTAGCGCTCGCCGCACGAGAATTAGCCGGCAAGCGGAGGTGATTCGGGTTGCCCGGGGGGCTTACTCGCTCCGCGGCCCGTCTTGGACCGCGGCTCCAATCCAGATCTTGCCGTCGCGGAAGTGCTCCGCCTTCCAGATCGGGGCGCGGGTTTTCGTCTGGTCGATCGCATAGCGGGCGGCATCGAAGGCGGCATCGCGATGGGGGGCGCAGGCGACGACCGCCACCGATGGCTCGCCAAGCGGGACCTCGCCGGTCCGATGGACGATCGCGAGCCGCTCGACGCCGAACCGCTCAAGAATCTCGGCCGCAATGGTCTCGAGGATCCGGAGCGTCATCACCGGGTGCGCCTCGTACTCGAGGGACTGGACCTCGCGTGCGACGTGTCCTGCGGCCACGGCCTCCTGGCCGGGCGCGGGCGTGCCAGGCGAGGATCGAGTGATCCCGAGAAAGCCGACCACCGCGCCGTCGGCCGGAATCGCGAGCCGGTCGGCGAGGTCGGCAAGGATCGACTTCGTGAACGGTTCCTCACGCAGCTCCAGGATCGGAGTGGGCGCCCCGCCGCTGACCGGTGGGATCATCGCGACCTCGTCGCCGTCCTCGAGGGGCGTCGTGGGAGGCGCGTACGCGGCATTTCGCGCGAAGCGGACCGACGGCCGACCCGGCGCGAGGAGCGGGTGCTTCGCGACGATCCCCTCCCACGCCTGCTCGATCGTGGCGCCGGCCGGGAGTTCGAGGACCTCCTCGCGAGTCCCTGCCAGCTCGCGCTGCATTGCGAAGAGGCGAACGCGGATGCGGATCGGTGCGGGAGGTGACGAAGCTCGATCCGTCACGGCCGCCACGTCGCGACCAGCAATCCGTCGCCCACCGGCAGGATCGTCCCGACGAACCGCGGGTCGCGAAGGATCTCGCGGCAGAACGCCCGAAGCGCCTCGGTCCCGTCGCCGGGTCGGGGCGGCTTCGAGCCCGAAGTGCGGCCGCTCCAGAGCACGTTGTCGGCAACGAGCAGCGCACCGGGAGCCAGGCGTGGTCGGAGGGCCTCCGCGTACGCCGGGTACTCGTCCTTCAGGGCGTCCACGAAGGCGAGGTCGAACGGCCCCGCGAGCTCGGGGACGCCGGCCGCGAACGCTTCGAGAGCCGGCCCGTTGACGACGTCGATCCGGCCGTCGTCGATACCCGCCTGGCGCCAGAACCCGCGAGCACGATCCGTCCGGGCGCGATCCGGGTCGATCGTGACGATCCGTCCGCCGGCCGGCTGGGCCAACCCCATCCACAGCGTCGAATACCCGATCGCGGTGCCAACCTCGACGATCCGGCTCCGGTTCGCGGCGAGCGTCGCGAGCACCCGGCCGCTGGCCCGGTCGAGGATCGGGATCCGCTCGGGCTCGGCCGCGGCCTCCATCGCGACGAGCACGGCGTGCGGCTCGGGCGCGGTCGCCTCGATCCAGTGGAGGTCGGTCTCATCCGGCATCCAGGAGCGGTCGCTCTTCATCGCAGACCCTTTCTCAAGCGAGCATCACGTCAAACGAGCAGGCCGGCACCGAAGTAGAGACCCGCGGCGAGGATGGTCCCCGCGGCAATCGTGCCGACGTTGATGTACAGCAGGCCTGTCGCCGATTCCATCGACCGGGAGCGCGCTGTCTGCAGTGCGGCCCAGCTGACGACGAGCGGGAACACCAGGCCGACGATCAGCCGCAGCCACACGAACAGCGCCCACGTCCCGACGAGCGCGCCGAACCCGGGCACGCCCGCGGGACCCGCCCCGAACGCCATCCAGACCACGAACAGCACGATCTGGGCGGCCACCACGAGACCCAGCACGCCGGCAAATCGGACGAGCGGCGCCTCGGGCAGTTTGGGCGTCACGAGATACCAGTGCCCGAGCACCATCGATGCCCACACGCCACCGAGCGCGGCTGCCAGCGCCGCGAGCTCGATGCTCAGCAGCAACGCGCCGAACACGCTACCGCCCCACGAGAGCCCGCCGAAGACGAGGATGGCCACGCCGGACGCGAGACCGGCCATCGCGAGCGCGGGCGCTCGGCGGCCGCGGACGATCGCCACTGCGTAGGCGGCCGCGAGGCCGCAGAAGAGCCACAGCGCGAACCGTCGGGGGACATCCCAGGCCGGGTCGATAGCCACGGCCGAGCCCGTCGAGGCGACGGGCAGCGCACCGTCCGAGAGAACCGCCAACAAGCCAAGGACCACGGCGCAGACGGCGGTGAAGGCCAGGTAGCCGCGCGTCGCGTCCGTCCAGAGGCGGCCCAGGGCGACCGCGCCGAACGATCCGACGGCGAGAGCCGTGAGGACCGTCCAGTTGATGAAGGCGAGGTTCTCGGCGATGCGCTCGGCGGGCACCGAGCGAGTGTAGCGAGCACCAAAGAGCCGGCCCTCCACGGACGGATCCGCTCGAGGGCCGGCCCTTCGGGCTGCGTCAGATCAGCGGTACTTGTACGGGAGGTACGTCCCCGAGTCGATGTAGTACCAGGGATTCACGCGGTAGGAGCCACTGCTCCAGGGGTAACCGCGCCAGACCTCGAAGTGGACGTGGGTGCCGGACGCACAGCCCGACATGCCGACGCGGCCGATCTTGGTGACCTGATCCGTGACCCACTGGCCCTTGTACGCGAGCACCTTGCTGAGGTGGTAGTAGCCGGAGTACAGACCGTTGCCGTGCGACACCCAGACCTGATAGCCGCCACAGTTGTTCTTCCAACCGGCGTAGACCACCTTGCCCGAGCGCATCGGGACCACATAGGTTCCGAGGGGGGCCGCCAGATCGTTGGCCTGGTGATACGAGTGGTATCCCTGGCTGACGTAGGCGGATCTGTCGACAACAGGCCAGTGAGCGAGGACTGCCGCCGGGAGGATGATGGCGACGGCGAGAGCCGCCAGAAGTGCGCGAATGGACCTTCGCATAGGGTGTTGTGGGCACGCCGCAGCGCTACCCGTGCTCCTTTCTGCCTGGAGCCTCCCCGCGAGCAGGGGAGACAACGGTTGATGGCCCGTGCGATGGCGCGCGCGCGTCAGCACCACGCAAATCGCGACGGGGTTGCTGGGGACCCTCGGTCAATGTGGCTGCGACCTCGTCGCCACGTCGACCCGAGCCTGTCTGGAAGGGCTGGGGCGCATTGTGCCAGACCACCCTCGGCTCTGTCACGTCCCAGAAATGTCCATGACCTTTTGGTGCGAGACCGGCGACATGATCGAGTCGCTGGCCGGGGCGTCGCCGACGGGGCCGGCCGGACGGCGATACGATCGGGCCGGAGGTGCGAGAGCGGATGAGCGGTGGCACGACGATCACGTGGTACGGACATGCCTGCGTCGAGATCCTGACGCCGGGCGACAAGACGATCCTCTTCGACCCCTGGTTCGGGAATCCGAACAGCCCTCGCGCCGTCGAGTCGGTCGAGCGCTGCGATCTCATGCTCGTGACCCACGGCCACTACGACCACCTCGGCGCAGCGCCAGGCCAGGTTCGCCAGGCCGACGCCCTCGACATCGCCCGTCGGACCCAGCCTGTCTGGCCGTGCATGCACGAGATGAGCCTGTGGCTGGAGGATCGCCTCGCGGGCGCCGGCGTACAGATCATTGGGATGAACGCGGGCGGCACGGTGGCGGTCGCCGGGCTGCACGTCACGATGGTCCCGGCGGTTCATTCGGCGGGCGACTGGTCGGCAGAAGGCGAAGGGCCGCTCTATCTCGGCGAGCCGGTCGGCTTCGTCGTAGAGCTCGAGGACGGCAGCCGGATCTATCACGCCGGCGACACGACCGTCTTCGGCGACATGCGCCTCATCGGGGAGCTCTACCGACCGAACCTCGCGATCCTGCCGATCGGCGGCCACTACACGATGGGCCCCCGCGAAGCCGCGCTCGCGATCGAGCTCCTCGGCGTGCAGGAGGTCCTGCCGGTTCATTACGGAACGTTCCCGATCCTGACCGGCACGCCCAACGAGCTTCGTGTCGCCCTGGCCGAACGCGGCCTCGACGAGGTCAACGTGCACAGCCCGGAGCCCGGAGGCGTCGTCGAACGCTGACCCGAGGGTCCGGGGCGCCTCGGGACGAACGGGTAGGTGCCGTCCGGCACCACGTCGGGCCTTATGGAGGGCGACCATCCAGCTTCGAGGTCGAATGCACCCCGAGCCCTCGCATCACGACGTCGCGCGCGACCCGATTCTCGACGGCCGGGACAGTCTTCGGCTTGTCAAGCTTCGTCTCGCGCTCACCCTGATCACGGTCGCGATCCTGCCGATCGCGGCCGTTTCGCCGCTCGTCCGGGTCGTCGCCGAGGAAGCGCGGATCGCGCAACACCAGCGCCTCGAAGCCGCGGCCGGGATGGTGTCCCTCAACGTCGAGCGCGAGCTCGATGCGATCGCCGCCGCGGCGTCCAGGCTCCTCGTCGACCCGAAGGTCGCGGCTGCCACGAGCGCCGGGGCCTCCTCGGCGGCTCGGGCCGCCGCCTCGGGTCGCCTGAGTGACCTGATGAAACGCGATTCCGGCGCCGTGATGGGCATCACGATCCTCGACGATGGCGGCGTTCGGACGACGTACGGAGCCTCCCTCGACCAGAGCTGGCTGCCGACCGGGTCGGTTGCCGCCGGCATGTTCCGGACCACGGGCCCCGACGCCGATTCGAGTCTGCTGCTCCTCGCCGTGCTCTCGGATCCTCCACGTCCCAGCCACCTCCAGCTGGTCGCGACGATCTCGCTACCGCCGCTCCTCGGTTGGGCGGCACAGGCCCAGGGCATCCCCGGCCAGAGCTTGCGGCTCTTCGATGTCGGCGGTTCCGTCATCGCCGCGATCGGCGGATCGTTCGACGCGAGCGCCCTGCCCGGCCAGATGCTCGATCTCGCGACGGAGGGATCCCACGATTCCGATGGGCTGAGCACGATCCAGGTCAGTGACCTGCCACCGTGGACCATCGTCGTCAGCGCGCCGATTCCGCTGGCCCAGCTGCCCGTCGCCGCGATCGCGGCGCTCGGCGGGCTGCTCCTGCTGCTCACGGGCTTCACGCTCTGGATGGCTCGCCAGATCCTGCGGCCCGCCGCCCAGCTCGAGGCCTCGCGCTCGCGGCTGCGCGAGCTGTACGAGAGCGCGCGCGAGGCTGCCCTTCGGGACAATCTCACGGGCCTCGGCAACCACCGTGCTTTCCAGGAGGCCGTCACCCGGATGGTCGAAGGCTCGCGCCGCTACGGCACGGTGTTCTCGCTCGTGCTCCTCGACATCGACGAGTTCAAGCGGATCAATGACACCCGCGGACACGCGGTCGGCGACCAGCTGCTCGCCCAGGTCGGCGACCTGATTCGGGCCACGATCCGCCACACGGATTCGGGTTTTCGAGTGGGCGGCGACGAGTTCGCCTTGCTCCTCCCGCACACGGACGCCGGCGGCGCGATCAGCCTCGCGCGACGCCTCCTCAATCGAGGGCTCGAGGATCGCGGCGCCGGCGCCTTCCGGGGGCCCATCTCGTTCTCGGCCGGCGTCACGTCATGCCCCGAGTTCGGGGGCACCCGCCTCGAGCTGACAGCCCAGGCCGATGCCGCCCTGTATCGGGGCAAGCGGGCCGGCCGGACGGTCGTTACCGCGTACGACCCGGAGAAGGACCACGGCCATGTCGACGAGGGCATGCGGGCCGAGCTGTCAAGCGCGATCTCGGCGGTCATCGAGTCGGGCTGGCTGTCGCCGGTTTACCAGCCGATCGTCGACCTCTCGACCGGCAGGGTCCTCGGCTACGAGGGGCTCGTCCGGCTGCCGCGTGAGGCGTCGTTCCCGCACGTCGGCGCGATGTTCGACGCTGCCGAGGTGGCTGGTCGGGTCCAGGACCTCGACCGCGCGGCGCTGGACGTCGTCCTCCGCGGCGCCTCGGAGATCGCGGACGGGTTGAGCATCAGCCTGAATGTCTCGCCGCGAACCTTCGAATCCAGCGAATTCAACGCCACGGTCTTCCTGGCCATCCTGAAGCGCCACGGCATCCGGCCCGAGCGGGTCATCCTCGAGCTCACCGAGCGAGAAGCCGTCCGCGATCCGGAGCGGCTGCGGGCTGCGGTCCTCGCCGTCCAGAGCGTCGGCGTGCGGGTCGCCGCCGACGATGTCGGAGCCGGCAATGCCGGCCTGCGACTCCTCAGCCTCTTCCGCTTCGATGTCGTCAAGATCGACCTGTCGCTCGTCCAGGGCACGAGGCAGGACCAGACGCATTCAATCCTGACGTCGCTCGTCCAGATGGCCGATCGATGGGGCGCCCTGACGATCGCCGAAGGCGTCGAGACGCCGGCCCAGCTTCGCGCGATCCGGCGCCTCGGCATCGCAGCCGGCCAGGGCTACCTGCTCGGCCGTCCGGGCCCCGATCGCGATCTCTCGTGGATCGATCTGGTGGCGCTCGAATCCCGCGAGGACGACGCCACCACCCCGATCAGGACCGAGCCGATCAGCGTCGGCGCGTTCGTGACCCCCGATCTGGATCCCATTCCCCAGGCCTCAGGCGGCGTCCTCGCCTCTGTTCGGAGCCGAACGATGACGCTCCGGAGGACATCGAAAGACGATCGGGACTAGCTCGGCGGAGGGCGTCAGGCCATTCCGGCGAGGGCGCCAAGGTGCTCCGTGAGCCGCAGGTTCTCGCGGTAGTCGATCGGGACCTCGACAACGGCCGGCCCCTCGACCGCCAGGGCGCGCATGAGCGTCGGGTAGAGGTCGTCGGCGGAAGACGGGCGGAAGCCGGCGATGCCGAATGACTCGGCATAGGCCACGAAGTCGGGGTTGCCGAACTCGACGCCGAAGGGCTTGCCGAACTCGTTGCGCTGCTTCCAGTCGATCAGGCCGTAGCCGTCGTCCCGCCAGATCACGACGACGACGTTCGCCCCGATCCGCTTTGCGGTCTCGAGCTCCTGGGAGTTCATCAGGAAGCCGCCGTCGCCGCAAAGCGCGACGACCTTCCGATCCGGGTGTACGAGCTTCGCGGCGATGGCGCCCGGAAGCGAGATGCCCATCGCGGCAAAGCCGTTCGAGATGATCACGGTGTTTGGCTCATACGCCTGGTATAGGCGGGCGACCCAGATCTTGTGGGCGCCGACGTCGCTGACGACGATGTCCTCGGGACCAAGTGCGCGGCGGAGCTCGTAGATCGCGCGCTGCGGCTTGATCGGATAGCCGGCATCGGTCGTGCAGACCGCGAGATCGCTCAGGAGCTCCGTCCGGAGGTCCGCGTTGACGAGGATCTCCTTCGACTCGTGGCGCTCGGTCGCGTTCCGACCACCGATCCCCATCGGCATGAGCACCTCGAGGAGCCGATCGATGCTGCCGCCGATGTCGCCGATGAGCTCGACCTCCGGCTGGTAGTCGACATCGACGTCGGCCGGCTGGGTGTCGATGTGCACGATCCGCTTCTTGCCGTCCGGATTCCAGCGCGACGGGGCGTACTCGACGAGGTCGTAGCCGACGGCGACGACGAGGTCGGCCCGGTCGAAGCCGGTGAGGACGTGATCCCGCGCCTGCAGGCCGACGGCCATGAGCGACAGGTGCGAGCGGTCGTCCATCGCGCCCTTGCCCATGAATGTCACGGCGACCGGGACGTGGAGGCCCTTCGCGAAGGCCCGAAGCGACGGCGAGGCGCTGCGCCGCAGGACGCCGTTGCCGGCGAGCACGATCGGCCGCTCCGAGGCCGCGATCAGGCGCGCGGCGTGCTCGATGGCCTCGTCGGTCGGCTCCGGAAAGTAGGCGCGCCCGGGCTGCAGCGGCCGGAGCCAGTCGCCCGGATCGAGCACAGTCGCCGCGACGTCCTCGGGGATTTCGATGTGGGTCGGCCCCGGCTTCGAGAGGGTGGCGACCCGGAAGGCCTTCCGGACGATCTCGGGGATCGCCGAGACGTGCTCGAGGCGGGTGTTCCACTTCGTGACCGGCCGGAACATCTCGACGATGTCGATGACCTGGTGGGCCTCCTTGTGGAGCTTGTCGGACGCGGCCTGCCCCGTGATCGCGACCATCGGCGCACGGTCCAGGTACGCGTCAGCGACGCCCGTCAGGAGGTTCGTGGCGCCCGGGCCCAGCGTCGCCAGCGCCACCGCCGCGCGACCAGTGAGCCGGCCGTGGACGTCGGCCATGAACGCGGCGCCCTGCTCGTGACGGGTCGTGACATGGCGGATGGAGCTCGACCGCGATAGCGCGTCGAGGATGTCCATCGTCTCCTCGCCGGGTACCGAGAAGACGAAGTCGACGCCCTCCGCCTCGAGGCACTCGACCAGGAGATCGGCCGCGGTCGTCACTGCGGCTGGGCGAGCACCATGATCCGGATCTCGGTCATGTCGTCGATCGCCCAGCGGAGGCCCTCGCGGCCGAGCCCGGAGTCCTTCACACCGCCGTAGGGCATGTTGTCGATGCGGTAGGTCGGCACGTCGTTGACGATGACGCCGCCGACCTCGAGCTCGCCGAATGCCTGCCACGCGTTCGCGAGGTTGTTCGTGAACACGCCCGTCTGGAGCCCGAAGAAGCTGTCGTT
>DAINSJ010000050.1:0-10127 GCA_036741375.1 Candidatus Limnocylindrales bacterium | reverse complement strand
GAGCCGGCCGGCATCGACGGCCTCGAGGACGATGCCCAGCGCCGTCTCGATGCCGCTGATCCCGTTCGCCGCAAGGCCGAACTCGACCGACTTGTCGACGTCGGTGTGCGGCGCGTGGTCCGTGGCGATCGCGTCGGCGGTGCCATCGAGGATGGCAGCGAGGCAGGCCGCGGCGTCGACCGGCGAGCGGAGCGGCGGGTTGACGCGGAGATTCGAGTCGTAGGGCGGGGCCGAGAGGGCGTGGTCGCGCCATGGGTCGCGTGCGGCGCCGTGCTCATCAACGGCATCCCAGGCAAGCCGCCGTGAACCCGCAAGCCATTCGTCGGTAAGCGCCAGGTGATGCGGCGTGACGTCGCAGGTGACCGGCAGGTGAGCGGCCTTGGCACGCCTGACGAGATCGAGCGACTCGGCGGTGGAGAGGTGCGTCAGGTGGAGCCGCGCCCCTGGGACGTCACGGACGACCGCCGCGAGGAGCTCCAGATCGCGAGCCACGGCGATCGACTCGCCGGCCGCTGACCAGCCCGTGAGCCCGAGGACGGTCGCGATGAGCCCGTCGTTGGCCTCCGCGCCGTCGGTGAGGGTCGGATCCTCGGGGTGATCGACGACCGGCAGCCCCAGCATCCCCGCATAGGCGAGGGCGTTCCGGAAGATCGTGGCGGACCGGATGGGCGCGCCGTCGTCGCTGAAGCCGATCGCCCCCGCGCCTGCCAGCGCGCCGAGCGGCGCCAGCTGCTCGCCCGCCCGGCCGGCGGTCGCGGCGCCGTACACGAGCACCTCAACGGGCGAGCCGGAGGCGACGGCCGCCGCCCCTACCCCGGCGAGGAGCCAGGGGTGATCGAGCGCCGGGGTCGTGTTCGGCATGAGACAGACTGTCGTGAACCCGCCGTGGGCGGCCGCCGCAAGTCCGCTGGCGATCGTCTCGGCCGCGCTGTTGCCGGGCTCGCGGAAATGGGCGTGGAGGTCGATGAATCCCGGCGCGACGACGACGCCCCGGTCGTCGATGCCGTCCGCGTCGGCGCCGTCGAGCCAGGTGACCGCCTCGACGATTCCAGCACGCACGACGATCTCGCCGGGACCCTCCCGATCGATGGCCGGATCGACCAACCAGGCTCGGCTGATCTCGAGATCGACGGGCTTGCCGACCTCCCCGGCCGTCTCGACCGAGCCGGCGGCGGGTGTCACGCGACGTCCCGCACGCCGACCAGCAGCTCCAGGACCGCCATCCGGATCGGGACGCCATTCGCGACCTGCTCGGTGATCACGGATTGGGGTCCGTTCGCCACATCCGCCGCGATCTCGAGGCCCTCGTTCATCGGGCCGGGATGCATCACGATCGCGTCTCGTGCCGCCAGAGCGAGCCGCTCCCGCGTGATTCCGTAGCGACCGGCGTACTCGCCGAGCGACGGCAGGAGGCCGCTCGCCATCCGCTCCTTCTGGATCCGCAGCGTCATCACGACGTCGGCGTTGCGCATCGCCGCGGCGAGGTCCGACGTCACCGTAAAGCCACGTGACCCTCCCACCCCTGCGGCGCCCCAGGCCTCGAACCCATGGAGGAGCGTCGCGGGCCCGCAGACCCAGACATCCGCGCCCGCGGCGGTGAGCGTCCAGAGGTTGCTCCGTGCCACGCGGGAGTGGAGTACATCGCCGACGATCGCCACCTTGCGGCCCGCGACGGACCCACCTGGCAGGTGCGCCCGCATCGTGTACAGGTCGACGAGGGCCTGGGTCGGATGGGCATGCCGGCCGTCGCCCGCGTTGACGACGCTCCCGCCGAACTCACGGGCGACGAGATACGGCGCCCCCGAGGTGCCGTGCCGAATCACCAGGACATTCGCGCCTGTGGCCTCGAGCGTCCGGATCGTGTCGAGCAGCGACTCGCCCTTCTCCACGGAGGAGCCGGACGCCGAAACGTTCACGACCTCCGCGCCGAGCCGCCTGGCGGCGACCTCGAAGCTGACCCGCGTTCGCGTCGACGCCTCGTAGAAGAGGTTCGTCACGTTCACGCCACGGAGGCTCGCCGGGGCCGGCACACGACCGGCAATCACCTCGGCCATCGCGTCGGCCGTCCGCATCACGAGCTCGACGTCGGCCAGGCTCAGGACGTCGGTGTCGAGGAGGTGCCGATGCCGCCAGCGGCTCTCGCTGGCGCCGGCTGACGCGTTTGCCGCCCCGGTCTCCCCAGCCGACCCGGGGGGGCTCGCGAGGACCACCGCTCAGCGACCCGCGCCGGCGACGGCCGCCGCCTGCTCGATGTCGACCGCGTCCTCGCCGTCGACCTCCTCGACGCGAACCCGGACGACCTCGTCCCGGGACGTGGGGACATTCTTGCCGACGTGGTCGGCCCGGATGGGCAGCTCCCGATGGCCGCGATCGACGAGGACTGCAAGCCGGATGGCGCGTGGCCGGCCGAACTCGCGCAGTGCATCCATGGCGGCCCGCACGGTCCGGCCGGTGTACAGCACGTCGTCGACGAGGACCGCCGTGGCGCCGGCGATCTCGAACGGCAGCTCGGTGCCCTTCACGACTGGCGCATGCCCGAGCGTCGAGAGGTCGTCGCGATAAAAGGTGATATCGAGCGCCCCGACCGGGAGCCGGACGCCTTCGTTCTCCTCGATCGCCGCGGCGAGGCGGTGGGCCAGCGGGACCCCGCGGCGCTGGATGCCGACGAGGACGAGGCCGTCCGTGCCGGCCTGCTTCTCGACGATCTCGTGGGAGATGCGAATCACGGCGCGGCGGATCTCATCCGCGGTCATGATCCGACGGCCGCTCATGGCGCTCCTTCTGGCCTCACGGGGCCCGCTTGCCGGCTCTCGCGGCCGGTCTTCGAAGGTCGGGCCAGAGTCTAGCGCGCCCGGCCTCGATGGCGGATGCGTTCGCTCAGTAGACCCGGATCGTGACGTGGGTGAGCCCCGACCAGGACCCGCAGCCGCAGATCGCGAAGAAGTCGGGCTTGTACATGTCGATCACGCGGTTCGTATAGGCGGCCGGGCCGTAGTCGTTGATCACTCGCTCGAGGCAGCCACCGGCTCCGCAGACCACGATCGTCGTGCCACGCGGCAGGCGCATCGCGGTCGTGCCGTTCGAGTAGAACGAGGCGATCCCGGAGACCGTGTACCGCGGCGGCTTCAGGCTGGAGGCGGCGACCACCCGCGGGAGGCTGATCCGGCCGCGGGCCGGAAACAACGGCCGCGTACCGGCGCCGTCGGCAAAGGGCGTCGTGGTCTGGAGCAAACCAGCCGATCCCTGGGCAGCGTCGAGCGACGCGATCGTCGCCGTGGATCGATCGATCTTCGTCGCGAGGATGACCTGTCGGAACGCCGCTGCATCGATGGGCCGATCCGGACTCGGTTCGTGAGATCCGGCAAGGCCCGGCAGCGCACCGAGCGCGAGAGCTGCGGTGAGCACCGCTCCCGCGACCGTGCTGCTTGGTCGCATCTGCGCCCGACTCTACCCCATCGTGCCCAATCCGGCGTCCGAGGAGCCGTCAGATGGTGCGAAGTCGCGCCAGATTTCGCGGCGACCCGAGGCCCCGTCAGCGAACGATGAAAGGCTGTCCGGCAGGCTGCGTCTCGATCTGGCCGTACGTATCCGCGGACCACGCGAGCACCTGGACGACGCTCTGGTTGCCGTTCTGCCCGGGCGGCGAGACCCACGCGAGGCGACCCGAGTCGATCGAGAACCCGCGGAGCGCCGCGACGGACGGGAGCGGCTTCAGGTCCTGCGAGATTCGGCCATGGGCCCGGTCGAGCACGATGAGCTGGAGGGTCCCCACAGTCGGGTCGCTCGAGTCGGCGACCCAGACGGCGAGGCGGATCCCGGTCGGATCGAAGCGGGCATCGAACGCACTGATCGGCCCGACCACGAGATCGACGGGCGTCCCCGCGGGCCCGACGAGCGGGGCCGCGCTCTCGCCTGGGCCCGGTGAGGTTGCAGGGGTAGAGCTCGCCGCCGGCTCGAGTGGGGCCGTCCAGCCGTCCAGCACGAGCCGTCCGGTCGCGGGCACCCAGCCCGTCCCGGCGGCATCCGGCACCACCGTGCCGAGCCAGTACGTCGCGAAGCGTCCGGACGGGTCGACCGACGGCAGCCACACGTCCGGCGTCGCGAAGTCTTGGGACAGCGCGGTGGCCGGGTCGTAGATGAAGGAGATCGGGTGTGACTCGACCGGGACGGTCGGCGCAGCTGATGACGATTCGACGGCGGCTGGCCTCGCCGATGGCTCGGCGGACGGCTCGCCCGAGGCACTCGGGGTTGCGGTCGGCGTGACGACCCGGCTGGCCAGGATCTTGCTGCCGTACCAGCCCGCGAAGAAGGTGGAGTGGTCCGAGGTGACGGGATGCGCCGTCGCGTCCCCGACCTTCCAGAGATACAGGTCCGGGCCGGTCGAGCCGTCGATCGGCCGGGCGGAGAACGCGAGCCACGAGCCGTCGGGGGAGTAGGCCGTCTCGCCGACAACCGTCACACCCTCGGCGATCGACTGCGCGCCCTGGGGGGTGGGCTCCGGCGTGGCACTCATCGTCGGCTCGGGGCCTCCGCCGGGACTCGAGGCCGGGCTCTCCACCGGCGAAGCCGTCGGGATTGGGGGCGGAGCCGTGGTCGGGGCGCCGCTCGGGACCGGGCCCGAGGGCACCGGCACGACGAGGACGCTGCCGGCATCGGAGCTGCCGGAGCTGCCGACCACCACGACCTGGTGATTGTCCGGCGACCCCACGATCGACTGCGGCTTCGCGGCCAACTTCAGCGTGGTCTGGGTGTTCTTCAGCGGGGCGCAGCCCGCGGCGACGTCGGGGCAGACCTGGTCCACGTCCGCGAGGGTGAGCTGGTAGGACCCATCGGTATTGCTCTGGAGCCAGCCGAGCGTCGCGGTGCGGACGGGAATCGGCGTCGGCCCGGCGGGCGTCGAGGCGAGAGCGACCGCGCTTCCGGCCGGGCCCGGCGCGTTGGGGATGCCGCGCGGCGCCAACGAGGTGGCGACCACGACGATGGCGACGAGAAGGCCGGCCATGACGCCGAGGGGCAGTCGCGCCCGGCGCGGAACGAATCGGTCGGGGAAGGCCGGCAGCACGCCGTGTCGGGACCGGCGGGCGGCTTCCTGCTCGATGGCGGCCGCGGTGCGGGCCCACAGGTCGCGGGGCGGCTCGGGCGGCTGGTCCCGGAGCAAGCGCAGGAGCTGGCGATCCTCGAGGAACGCCTCGCGCTCGACGCGGCATTCGCCGCAGCCCGCAAGGTGAATGTCGAGCCAGGCTTCCTCGGCCGGATCGATCGGCTCCAGCATCCCGTGCGACCACGTCGCCCGAGCGCGATCGTGGGCGCTGTCGTCGTCGTGGTGGCGGCGCCGGAACGGCAGGGTCATCGGCCGCCTCCGGACTGGCCGGCGTAATGGGCGTCGCGCTCTGCTTCGGTGGCTCGCTCCGCGTCCTTCTCGGCCGCGAGGGCTCGCCGCAGGCTTTCGCGGGCGCGGGTCAGGATCGCCCGGGCCGCCACGTGGCTCGTCCCGAGGGCGGCGGCCAGCTCGAGACCCGTGAGGTCGTGCACCTCGGCGAGGAGGAGGGCGGCTCGCTGTCGCTCGGGAATTCGCGCGAGCGCGCGCTCGAGTGGGCCGGAGAGGCGGAGATCCATCGCGAGGCCTTCGGCCGAGGGCGAGGCTCCGCCGGAGACACCCGGCGCGTCGCCGATCAACGGCACCATCCGGATGATCTTGCGATGCCGGATGTGATCAAGAGCCACACGGTGGGCGATCTGGTAGAGCCAGGCTCGGGCGTTCTCATCCTTCTCGAGTGAGGCGTACGCCTTGTAGGCCTTGATGAAGGCGTCCTGGGTCAGGTCCGCCGCGAGGTCTGGGTCACGCAGCATCCGGACCAGGTAGGCGTAGATCTCCCCGTGGTGCTTCGCGAACAAGGTCTCGACGAACGCACCGGCCGTGTCCTGATCCCAGGTCCCGCTCACCGTGGCGCCCCTTCGCACGCCCGCGCGGGCATCCCAACCGCGAGCGACGACGGAAGACGACGACTGGCTGAGCACGGCGACCCTTTCGTGGCTGACGGCGCGAAGCGAGCTCTGGGTTGTGCGGCGTCGTCGCGAGGGACGGCGGGCCTGCTGGTGGTGTGACGGATCACGTCGAGCCGACTGCCTGCTCGATCAGCTCCTCGACCGCGTCCTCGGGCGATACGGGGTTGACCGGCAGCCCCGTTCCGAGCTCGAGCCCGGCGATGTCGCGGAGTCGCGGGTGGATCTCCCAGTGCCAGTGGAACGTCGCGTCGACCCGCTCCCGAAGCGGGGCGGAGTGCAGGACGAGGTTGTATGGCGGGCCGTCGAGGCTCGCCCCGAGCCGGCCAAGCACGTTCCGCAGGGCCGTTGTGGTGGCATGGACGTCGGGGTCGGTGGCGATGCCGAAGTCGGCCTGGTGGGTCCGGGGCACGATCCACACCTCGAAGGGCGACCGTGAGCCCCACGGCGCGAAGGCGACGCTCGCCTCGTCCTCCCAGACCAAGCGGACCCGCGATCGGGTCTCCTCGCGCACGAGCCGGCACCACGGGCATTCGCCCTCGCGGATCACGAAGCGGGCGGCGCCGCCGAGCTCCTCGGCGATCCGGTGCGGGATCAGCGGCAGGTCGTACAGGTCGATGCAGAGGTGGTTCGTGCGGGCGCCGGCCTGGGCGCCCCAGTTCTGGACGACCTGCAGGTAGTCCGTCTGGCCGGCGGTACGCGCGTCGCGGAGGGCGTCACGGGCAGCCGCGATCATCGTCTCGGCCACCTCGCCGACCTGGTGGAGCGGCCGGTGCTCACCCGGCGGTGCCACGATCGTCCGCCAGCTCCCGGCTGCCCTGGCCGTGGACATCGCGACCTGCGCGAACCGGGATTCGAGCTCCTGCGCCTCGCCCTCGGTGCCGACGACGTGGAAGGCGAAATCCTTGAGGATCCGCAGCCGGACGCCGTCGCCCTCGGGAAGCCGGCAGTTCTGGCAGTCGCCGTCGTCGTCGACGGCCTCGGCGCGGCGCGCGAAGCGACGCCGGTCGAACTCGCGATCCACGATCGTCGCGACCCACCAGCCCGTGATCGGGTCCTTGCGGAGCTCGAAGAGCCCGGCGCTCATCGGGGATCAGCCCGTCGCGACGGGCATGGCCGGCTCATGGGCCGCGGGCTTCTCGACCGCGGGTTCGTCGAGGGCCTCGGGACCTTGCCAATCGACAGGCGCGTCGAGGGCACGGCCGAAGGCCGCCGCGAAGATCGAGCCGGCGCGCTCGACCGCTTCGGTGGTCGGCGGCTCCGCCGTTCGGCCGAGCTCCTCGGCAATGGAGGTCGAGATCAGCCCGGGGGTGCCGCACGGATCGATCAAATCGAAGTCGCGCAGGTCCGGGGCGATGTTCAGGGCAACGCCGTGGTAGCTGACGCCGCGCTCGATCCGGAGCCCGAGCGCCCCGATCTTCCGGTGCGGCCGGCCTCCGTCGCCGAGCACCCAGCAGCCGGGATGGCCGTCGCGTCGGACCGTCTCGACACCGAGCGTGGCGCAGGTCTCGATCATCGCCTCCTCGAGCGCGGTCACGAGCGGCCGGACCATCAGGCTCCGGTCGCCGAGGCGGATGATCGGGTATGCGACCAGCTGGCCCGGACCGTGATAGGTGACCTCGCCGCCGCGCTCGACCCGGATGACCTCGATCCCCCGCCGGCGCAGCTCACTCGGGCGCGCGAGGACGTGCGCCTCCTCGGCCTGGCGACCGAGGGTGAGGACGGCGTCGTGCTCGAGGAGGAGCAGCGTGTCCGGGATCAGGCCGTCCGCGCGAGCATCCACGACGCGTTTCTGGAGATCCCACGCACGGCGGTACGGAATCCGGCCGAGCCAGGATGCGGCGATCGTGCGCGGAACCATGCTCGGACGATAGCAGGGCACCCTGCACCGCCCGGAGACTGGACTAGACGTCCGTGGATTTCAGGACGTAGTTGTCCCACTCGTCGAGGAGTCGGCTGACGGTGCCATAGCGGTCCTGGGCGAGGTCCTGGATCCGGAGGATGACGCCGTTGAGGAGCGCGTTCGCCACCGACATGGCCGCGACCATCGTGTTCTGCGGTCCGATCCCGGAGACCAGCGTCGGCAGGACGACATCGACGAGCTGGCCGACCGGCGAGATCGGTGAGTCGGTCACGCCGATCACCGTGACGCCCCGCTGGTTCGCCAGTCGAACGGCCCGCAGGACGGTCGACGCATAGGGCGCGAACGTGAAGGCGATCACGACGTCCTCGGGCCCGATGTCCACCAGTCGGCCGACGCTCTCCCCATCGGCCCGGACAAGGTTGACGTGCCCGCGCGTTCGATCCAGGGCGAGGGCCATGAAGTGCGCAACCCCGTAGGCCGTTCCGTCTCCCGCAACGAGCACGCGCCGGGCCGATGCGAGCAGCTCGCTGGCGCGGTCGAGGACCGCCGGGTCGAGGCTCGCCACCGTTCGCCGCAGGTCATGGAGGTCGTGACGGAAGGACCGGGAATAGGCCGTGTCACCGAGGTGCCCGAGGACCTGCTGCTCGTCGACCTCGGCCACGGCCAGTCGGAGCTGCCGTCGGACGAGCGTCCGCACGCGCTCCTGGAGGTCCTGGTAGCCCGTCAGGCCGAGGCGGTAGGTGAACCGGACGACGGTCGACGGGCTGACGTTGAGCCGGCTCGCCATCTTGTCGACGGTGGCGAAGGCGACAAACTCGGGGTCATCGACGATCGCCTGGGCGATCCGTTTCTGGGACTTCGTGAGCTCGTCGTACGCGCGACGGACCGTCTGGATCACGTCGGAGCCGGGGACCTCCCCGGGACTGCCACCATTCATCGGCCCCTCCGGGAAGGGCATCGCCCCGAGGTTTGACGGAACGGTCTTGCGCTTCGGATCGAAGTTTGCGCGCAACAATTGTTGCGGTCAACGGGAGTTGTTCCTTGCGGCGAACGGAATGGTCGCGGCCGGCGGTCCGGTGGGGCCGTCGAGGAGCGGTCAGCCAGCCCCTGGGTCTGGCGCGGGGTGGGAGTCCTCGCCGGCGGGCGGCGCATAGATCTCCAGGGCCCGGGCTACGACGTCGCCGCCGTTCTTCGTCTTGTGGGGCGAACCGGCGGGGATGAACATCAGGTCGCCCTCATTGAGCAGGAGGGTCTCCCCGTCCACCACGGATTCGATCGTCCCGGACAGGACGAGGTAGATGTTGTCGGAGCGCTCGTGATAGTGGTACGACCCGAACGGCGCGCCGACGTTGAACTCCTGGACCTGGACGGAGACGTTGTTGAGGCCGTCGCCATCCACGAGCACGTGGTTGATGCCGCGGTCGTTCTTCATGACGACCTTGGGCGAGGCGTCGATGCTGGTCCTGGTCGCGGGCATTCGGTCTCCTTGGGGAGCTGTGGCTGGGCCTAGGCGGAGTGGCGCAGGGAAACGGTCAGGTTCACGGCCACGACCACGAGAACAGCGACGACGAGGATCCCACCGACGACGCCGGGTTCGACCCCAGCCGTGATGAGGAGCCAGGCGACGAACAGTCCGACGAGCGGGCCGACGAACAGCTCCCACGCGTCACCGACCAGGAAGTCGTAGAGGAACCGGAAGAACGATCTGACGTACTTCATGCCGACACGGTGACCTGTCGGCTCCGGCGCGTGTTGAGGAAGCGCCGTGCGGTCCAGATCGAGAACATCCCCACCGCGGCGTAGATGACCAGGAGGATCAGGATCGTCGCGTCGCTCGCGGGCCACTCGATGCCGATCCCCTCGCCGGCCCAGAACGTCCCGAACGTGATCAGCATCAGGCCGACGGCGAACTTCAGGCCGTTCTCCGGGACGCGGCTCAGGGGCCGGTGGACGAAGATGCCGACGACCACCACGAGGACGACGGCGAGCACGGCCCCAAGCGTCGCCTCGGCGAGCCGTCCGGCGTTCGTGCCGAAGGTGATGACGATGAAGGCGACCTCGAGGCCCTCCAGCAGCACGCCCTTGAACGAGACCGCGAACGAGACGCCGTCGAGACCCGACGCCGGGACCGGCGCCTCCTCGCGGAGGCGCTTGACTTCGTTGGCGTAGATGAGCTCTTCGTCGTGCTTGGCCTTGGCCCCGGAAGCGCGGAGGATCGCCTTCGTCGTCCACTGCAGGCCGTAGATCAGGAGCAGGCTGC
>DAINSJ010000049.1:2057-10171 GCA_036741375.1 Candidatus Limnocylindrales bacterium | reverse complement strand
GATGATGTCTCGCTGCTCGTCGGGCCCGCGTTCGACCGCGATGGAGACGTGATCGTGCTCGTTGGCGAGGCGACGCCCGGCCTCGCCGGCAGCGAGTATGCCCGGCTCGCCGGAACAGCCGCCGAGGACGGGGCGCCGGCCCTCGACCTCGCGCGCGAGGCGTCTCTGCAGCGGTTCGTGCGTGACGCGATCGAACGAGGCCTCGTCGTGTCGGCGCAGGACGTGTCCGGCGGTGGGCTCGCGGTGGCCCTTGCCGAGGCGGCCCTGTGGGGCAGCATCGGGGCGCACGTGCGGCTCCCGATCGAGAGCTCGCCCGCGGTCGACCTCTTCGGCGAAAGCCCGAGCCGCCTGGTGCTCACGGCCCGCCCACGCCACGCCGCCGCGCTGATCCTGCTCGCCCGGCAGCACGGCCAGGCCGTCGAGTCGCTCGGTGTCGTCGGTGGCGACCACCTCGTCGTCGACCTCGCCGGCTCCGGTGCCACGGGTGCGGCCGAGGAGCGCGGCTCGCGGGTCGCGGATTCCCTCGAGGTCACGATCGCCGATCTGCGCCACACGTGGGACCACGGACTCGCCCGGGCCCTCGGCTGGGAGCACGCCGCTGACGTCAGTGCGCCCGTTGCGAACCCCTCGACCGGCGGAGGCCACTGAGATGTGCGGCGTCTTCGGCGCTTCGATGCCGCCGGGATCCGGGACGGAAGCGGCGGCCGTCGCGGCCCTCGGCCTGTTCGCGCTCCAGCACCGCGGCCAGGAGTCGGCGGGCGTCGCGGTCAGCGATCGGGACCAGATCTTCCTCTACAAGGACCTCGGGATGATCTCGCAGGTACTCGACGAGCGGCGCCTGCCGTCGATGCGGGGCGACCTGGCGATCGCTCATTGCCGCTACTCGACGACGGGCTCGACCCTCTGGGAGAACGCCCAACCGACGTTCCGGCTCGGTCCGCGGCGCTCGGTGGCGATCGGGCACAACGGCAATCTCGTGAACACCCGCGAGCTCCTCGGCCAGCTCGAGGGCGGCCGCGCCCGGCTCGCCGCATCGACCGACACGGAGCTCCTGACGACGCTCCTCGCCGACGAGCCGGCCGCGGATACCGTGGAAGCCTTGATGAACCTGCTGCCGCGCGTCCGGGGCGCGTACTCGCTCGTGGTCCTCGACAAGGATCGGATCATCGGAATCCGCGACCCGCACGGGTTCCGGCCGCTGGTGCTGGGTCGGATCCGGGATGTCGCGTCGGCCGTCGATGACGCCGGACCCTGGGCGACCGAGGGCGGCCGCGACGCCTGGATCCTCTCGTCCGAGACGACCGGGCTCGACATCGTCGGCGCCGAGTATGTCCGTGACGTCGAGCCCGGCGAGATGGTCATCCTCGAGCCCGGGCGCGAGCCCAGGTCCGTTCGCTATGCGATTGCCGACCCCGCGCTGTGCGTCTTCGAGCTCATCTACTTCGCCCGTCCGGATTCGTACATGGAGGGCCGCAATCTCTACGAGGTCCGCCGGCGGATGGGGATGCAGCTCGCCGACGAGCACCCGTCAGCGACCGACCTCGTGATGCCCGTACCGGATACCGGCGCGCCGGCGGCCGCGGGCTACGCCGAGGCCTCGGGGATCCCGTTCCGCGAGGGCCTCGTCCGCAACCGCTACACCGGACGGACGTTCATCCAGCCGTCGCAGACGCTTCGCCACCGTGGCGTGACCCTCAAGCTGAACCCGCTGCGGGAGGTCGTTCGCGGGCGAAAGCTCACGGTCGTCGACGATTCGATCGTCCGCGGCACGACCACGAAGCAGATCGTCGCCCTGCTGCGGAAGGCCGGCGCCGAGGAGGTCCACGTCCGGATCAGCGCGCCGCCGATCTATCACCCGTGCTTCTACGGGATCGACACCCAGATCGCGACCGAGCTGATCGCGGCGACGAGCTCCGTCGAGGAGATCCGCGAGTTCATCGGCGCAGATTCGCTGGGCTATCTCTCGATCAAGGGCGTCCTCGCCGCCCTCGAGCTGCCGTACGACCGGTTCTGCTTCGCCTGCTTCGACGGCCGCTATCCGGAGCCCGTCCCGTACGACGCCGCAAGCCGCAAGTTCATGCTCGAAGAGGGCCTGGTCGTCCGTGGCTGAGGCGGGCAAGGGCACGGCCTCCCGCGGGGCGTACGAGCGGGCCGGGGTGAGCATTGCCGCGGGGGATCGGGCGGTCGAGCTCATGCGTGAGGCGGTCGAGTCCACTCGCCGGCCGGAGGTCGTCGGCGCCGTCGGCGGGTTCGGGGGCGCCATCTCGATCCCCGCGGGCTATCGCAACCCATTGATCGTCTCCTCGACCGACGGCGTCGGGACGAAGACCGCGCTGGCGAGCGCTCTCGGACGGTGGGACACGATCGGCATCGACCTCGTTGCGATGTGCGCCGACGACGTCGTCTGCAGCGGCGCCGAGCCGCTGGCATTCCTGGACTACGTGGCGCTGGGCCGCCTCGAGCCGGACGCCGTCGCCTCGCTCGTGGGCGGCGTGGCGGCGGGTTGCCGCGAGGCGGGCTGTGCGCTCGTCGGCGGCGAGACCGCGGAGCACCCGGGGCTCATGGAACCCGGGTCCTTCGATCTCGCCGGGACCTGCCTCGGCATCGTGGAGCGTGACGACCTGCTCGACGGGACGCAGTCACGAGCCGGCGACGTGATCGTCGGGCTCCCTTCGTCCGGGCTGCACTCGAACGGTTTCAGCCTCGTCCGGACGCTCCTTGCCGAGCGCGCGATCCCGCTCGACCGCCCCTACCAGGAGCAGCTCGCGTTGAGCCTCGGCGATGCCGGCCGGGATGTCGCGGTCGCAAGCGAGCCCGAGCACGCGTTCGCGAGCGTCGGCGAGGTGCTGTTGACCCCGACCCGGATCTACGCACGACGGGTGCTTGCGGTACGCGCTGCGCTGCGAGCGGCGGGCCATGACCTGCGGGGTGTCGCCCACATCACCGGCGGGGGACTCCCGGGCAACGTCGCCCGGGCACTGCCTCCGGAGCTCGGCGCCCGCCTCGACCCGACTCGCTGGACGATACCGTCGGTCATGTGGCTCATCGGCGCCTGGGGCGGCCTGGAGGAGGTCGAGCTCCGCGCGACGTTCAACGGCGGCCTCGGGATCGTCCTCGTCGTAGCGCCCGAAGCGGTGGCCACCATTCGGCGGGCGGCCCCGGAAGCAATCCTCGTCGGCGAGGTCGTCGCGGCGGAGTCGCTCGGCGGCCGGTATGCCGAGGGCCCGCTCGAGGTCGCGTGATGGGTCGGCCTGATCGGCAGGGCGGTCCGGCACGCCCCAACGCGATCGCCGTCGGGGTATCGGGCGCCGGCAGCAACTTGCGAGCCCTCGCGGCCGCGGCGGGGCGCGGCGAGCTCGGGGGCGAGATTCGGCTGGTGTTCGCGGATCGCGACTGCCCGGCGCTCGCCTGGGCGGCGGAGCAGGGGATCGAAACGGCGGTCATTCCCGGACTGGCTGCGTCCGAGGTCGCGCCGCGCGCCGATGCGGATCGCGCGCTCGCGGAGACGCTTGCCGCGGTTGATGCGGATGTCGTTGTGCTGGCCGGCTACATGCGGATCGTCGGCCCGGCGACCGTCGCGGCGTATGCGGGTCGCATCGTCAACACGCATCCATCGCTGCTGCCGGCCTTCCCGGGCGCGCACGGCGTCCGCGATGCGCTCGCGCACGGGGCGGAGGTCACTGGTTGCACGGTCCACCTCGTCGACGAGACGCTCGACGGCGGGCCGATCCTCGCCCAGGAGGCCGTTCGCATCCTGTTGGCGGACGACGAGGGCTCGCTGCACGAGCGGATCAAGGCCGTCGAGCATCGGCTCCTGCCGAGGACCGTCGCGCTGCTGCTGGCCGGCGCCTTCGAGGTCGAGGGCCGCCAGGCCCGGCTCGACGCGACCCGTGCCGATTCGGCGGTGAACGTGCCACGTCGGGCCCTGCTGTCGGTCAGCGACAAGACCGGCCTGGCGGCGTTCGCGGCTGGGCTCGTGCGCCTCGGTTTCGAGCTGGTCTCGACGGGCGGCACCGCAACCGCCCTCCGGGCAGCGGGCCTGCCGGTCACCGATGTGGCGGATGTGAGCGGCGTTCCCGAGATGCTCGACGGTCGCGTGAAGACGCTCGATCCGCACATCCATGCGGGGATCCTGGCGGATCGCCGCCGGGCCGATCATCGCGAGGCGCTGATTCGCTCTGCGATCGCGCCGTTCGAGCTCGTGGTCGTGAACCTGTATCCATTCGCTCGTGCGGCGGAGCGGCCCGGAATCACTCTCGACGCGCTGGTCGAGGAGATCGACATCGGTGGCCCCTCGATGGTCCGCGGGGCCGCGAAGAATCACGCCAACGTGGCGGTCGTCACCTCGCCCGAGCGATACGACGAGATTCTTGCGGCGCTGGAGGACGGCGCCGTCCCGGCCGGGCTTCGGGCCGCCCTCGCTGTGGAAGCCTTTCGCCACACGGCGGCCTACGACGCGCGAATCGCCGCCGAGCTGCCGGACCGGATGGCCGACGCGGGGCTGGACCTGCCGCCGTGGCCGGGGATGCCGGACGCCGACGACCCGTATCCGCTCTCGCTCACGGTCGCGCTCGAGAAGGTCGGGACGCTCCGCTATGGCGAGAATCCGCACCAGACGGCGGCGCGGTACCGGCGCACCGGACCGGGCGCCGAGCCAGGCCCATTCGCCTCCGGTGAGCCACCGCTCCAGGGCAAGCCGCTCTCCTACAACAACGTGCTCGATGCCGCGGCCGCAGCGGCCGTGGCGCGCGGCTTTCGGGGGCCGGGCTGCGTCATCGTGAAGCACACGAACCCCTGCGGCGCCGCAGAGCGCGCGGACTTCGTCGCGGCCTGGGACGCTGCCCTCGCCGCCGATCCGCTGTCCGCGTTCGGGGGGATCGCGGCGGTCAACGGGCCGGTCGGCGAGGAGCTTGCGCGTCGGCTCACGTCGATCTTCCTCGAGGTCGTCGTCGCGCCGTCCTTCGACGACGACGCCCGCGCCATCCTCGCGACCAAGGCGAACCTTCGGCTCGTGGTGGATCCGACGCTGGAGCACGCCGAAGCCGGCGTGGCCGGTGCCACCGACCCGAGCGCCGCCGATGAGCCCGGAGCGTCGACGCCGCCAACCGCCACCGGTGCGATCCGGACCGCCGGCGGAGCCATCCTCGTGTCGCAGCCGGACACGCAGACAGACGATCCCGCAACGTGGCCAACCGCCACGAAGCGCGCCCCGACGTCTCCAGAGCTCGCCGACCTCGATCTCGCCTGGCGGCTCGTCCGGGCGACGACGAGCAACGCGATCGTCCTCGTCCATGACCGGAGGTTGATCGGCATGGGCAGCGGTCAGACGTCGCGGGTCGACGCCGCCCGGGAAGCCGTCGAGAAGGCTCGCCGGTTCGTGCCGGACGCCCTCGCCGGCTCGGCCTGCGCCTCGGACGCGTTCTACCCGTTCCCGGATGGCGTCGAGGTCTGTCTTGCTGCCGGGGTGACATCGTTCGTGCAGCCCGGCGGCTCCGTTCGCGACGCGGACATCGTGGCCGTCGCAGACGCCGCCGGCGCTACGATGCTGATGACCGGCACGAGGCACTTCCGACATTGAGCGGCCACGAGCGTTGAGGCGCTGCGAGGAGGCGAGATGAGCGAGCACCTGACGAACGAGGAGGTCGCGCGGCGATACGCCACCAGCTCGGCCGAGCTCGATCTCGAGGCGATGGCCGCCCTCCGCCACCCGGAGTGGTCGGTCGTCTGGCCGCAATCCGGCGAGCAGGTCCACGGCGGCGAGGCCTTCGCCGAGATCATCCAGCACTACCCCGGTGGGCCGGCGCGGACCGAGATCACCCGCGTCGTCGGGGCGGAGGATCGGTGGGTCGTCACGGCAGGGAACACCGTGCTGCGGCTCGCCGGCAGCGGCGACTTCTGGTGGTCCGAGTGGCGAGTGACGTATCCCGACGGCGCGGTCTACCTGTGCGTCGACCTGCTGGAGTTGCGGGACGCCCGGATCTATCGGGAGACGGTCTATTGGGCCGCCCCCTTCGAGGCCCCGAACTGGCGCTCGCCCTGGGTCGACCTCCCGACCGGGTGAGGCCACGGCCGCGCTTGACCTCGTCGGCCGCCCGCCTGCATGATCGAGTCGTGAGTCGCTCGGGGAGATCGATGGCGATGCCCGGGCGGTCCCGCTCCCGCCGGGCCTGATCGGGTCCGACCGGCGGCTGGGCCGCCCCGCCTGCGTTCGGCCATCGCACCCCGCCGCGCAGCCTCGCGCGGCCCTGACCCCGAGGTTCACGAATGCCCGACCGTTATTACCTGACCACCGCGATCGCCTACGCCAACAACCGCCCCGGCCTCCACACCCTGTACGAGGTCATCGGCGCCGACGTCATCGCACGCTGGCATCGGATGAAGGGCGATGACACGCGCTTCCTGACTGGCACGGACGAGCACTCGGTGAACATCGCCCAGGAGGCGGCCTCGCGGGGCCAGGACACGCGGGCCTTCGTGGACGAGATGGTTGCGATCTTCCGGACCGCCGAGGATCTGCTCGAGATCTCGCCTGACCGGTTCATCCGGACGACGGATCCGGACCACGTACGGGCCGCCCAGGAGATGGTCCGTCGGGCCTACGCGAACGGCGACATCTACCTCGGCACGTACGAGGGCTGGTATTGCCCGAACGAAGGCTTCAAGGCCACGAGCGACCTGCTCGAGACCGCGTCGGGCTGGAAATGCCCGAACCACCCGAACGTCGAGCTCCAGTGGCTCAGCGAACGCAACTGGTTCTTCCGGTTGTCGGCGTACCAGGAGCGCCTCGAGCGCTGGTTCAAGGAGCATCCGAAGGCGGTCCAGCCGGACTACCGTCGGAACGAGATGCTGGGGTTCATTCGCCAGGGCCTCGAGGACTTCTCGATCAGCCGGGCCGCCGGGACGGGGCCGGGATGGGGGATCCCCTTCCCGATCGGCGAGGACGGGCAGACGGCCCTTCGGGAGGACGGCACCTGGGACCCAGAGGCCGGGACGATCTATGTCTGGTTCGATGCCCTGATCAACTACATCACCGGCGCCGGCTTCCCCGATTATCCGGATGCTTTCGCGCGCTGGTGGCCGGCCGACCTTCACGTCATCGGCAAGGACATTGCCCGGTTTCACACGATCTTCTGGCCGGCGATGCTCTGGAGCGCGGGCCTCGAGGCGCCGAGGAAGGTCTGGATCCACGGCTTCCTCACGATCCAGGGCGAACGGATGAGCAAGAGCCGCGGCAACTTCCTCGATCCGATCGACATGGCCAGGGCGCTTGGTGCCGATGGCACCCGCTACGTCGCGCTGAGAGAGGTCGCGTTCGATCGCGACAGCGACGTGTCGTGGGACAGCTTCGTCCGCCGCTACAACGCCGACCTCGCGAACGACTTCGGCAACCTCGTCAACCGCACCGTCACGATGGCCGGCCGCTACCTCGGCGGCGAGCGACCGGCTCCACGGGCGGCATCGTCCTCGCCGCTGGCGGCGCCCTGGGCCGCGACTCGGGCGGCCTACGCCGAGGCGATCGAGTCGTGCATGCTCCACGAGGCGCTGGTTGGGCTGTGGGCGTTCGTCGCCGCGGCGAACAAGCTCGTCGACGCCGAGCAGCCGTGGGTCCTCGCCAAGGCCGCCGCCGCGGGTGATGCGGAAGCCGACGAGCGCTTGCGAGGCGTGCTCGGCGACCTCGTCGAGGCCGCTCGCCTGATCGGGCTCGCTGCGGCGCCCTTCCTGCCGGGGACGGCGCCGAGGGTGAGCGAGCAGCTCGGCTTCGAGTATCCGTACGCGGCCGACGGCAATGGCGGCCCGGCGCTCCTCGATGAGCTCGAGTGGGGACGGCACGCCGGCGAGCCAGGCTCGCTCGGGACACCGGTGCCACTCTTCCCGCGGCTGGACGTCGATTTGACCCCGGCCTGATCGTCGATCATTCGAGGCCGGCCCACGACCGGCCGCAGTCCAGGAGGGCGTCATGGCGCACGGCGAGATCAACCACATCGAGTTTCCAGCGGACGACGTCGAGCGGGCGAAGGCGTTCTATGTGGCCGTGGCCGGCTGGGAGTTCTCGGCGATGGACGGCCTTCCGGAATACTGGCTGTTCCGGACGTCCGAGGGCTACGGCGGCGCGA
>DAINSJ010000049.1:0-1957 GCA_036741375.1 Candidatus Limnocylindrales bacterium | reverse complement strand
GACGCCCGACCTACGGCCCAATCTGACGCCCGAGCCCTCCTGTAGCCGCCTGATGCTCATCCAGCGGCCCGAACAACCGACGGTCCTGTCGTAGGCGGTTCTTCTGCTCGCGTCGTGAGCAGTCCGACCGAAGGAGGCCGATTCATCGCGCCCAGAGCGGATGCGTCGGTCGTTCGGCTCGCTAGGCGAGCCGCACCCGGCCTTGCGAAGGGCGCGCCGCCACACCGAGCCGCACCGATCGGGAGGGGCCGCTCACCCCAGCTCGGTCGTCAGAGGCTCACCAGTCGCTGCACGAGCCGCTCGGGACCGCGTCAGAGAAGCAGCAGGCCGTCTCCGGGAGGCGCTTGACCACGGCTCATCGCCGCGAGGATCGGCCGGGCATCGAGCGGAAAGCTTGCACGCAGGTCCTCGCGATGATCGGTGAGGACGGTTCGGTTCTGGCGGGTATCGGCCACGAGCAGGATCACGACGTCGAGACGCCCGTCGCGTTTCTTCAGAAGCACGCGCCGCTCGATTGCCTGAAGATCGCGGAGCCGAACTTCTGCCTCGATGCCGACGACCTGTCGACCGAGAGTGGTTCGCGCGTCGAGCGTCCGCAGGTCGCCTGGCATCGGCAGTGGCACCTCGGTCGCCCAGGGAGCGCCGGTCGGCAGCCGCTCTCGAAACCGGGCGAGAAGCCGCAGGTGCCCCGCGTCGCGGACTGGCTCCCCGGCAAGGTACGTCCGCCCCGAAAACTCGAGGCCGACTGATGCCGCGGCGAGGCAGAGGCTGCGGACCGACACGTTTGCCATCTCGCCTCGTTCGACTCGTCCGAACGACGCGCGGCTCATGCCCACGGCGGCTGCGGCCTCGCGCATGCTCAGGCCGGCCGACTGGCGGGCGATCCGGATCTGGTTGCCGGCCTCGCGAAGGATTGCCTGGGCGCGCGCAGCGCCACGATCGAGCCTGCCAATGCGGATACTCATCGCCCGAGTGTGGTGGCACCCAATTGGCCAACAATGCATTGCGTCCCGAATGCCTGGCATCTCTGGACCTACGATGCCCCTCGTGCGCCTGATCGACAGTCACTGCCACCTCCAGGCTGATCGGTTCGACGCGGACGTCGAGCTGGTGATCGGTGCGGCTCGGCTCGCGGGAGTGGAGCGGATCCTCGTCCCAGGCTGGGATCTGGCTTCATCGAGGGACGCGCTCGATCTCGTCGATCGATATCCGTGGCTCGACGCCGCCGCGGGCGTCCATCCGCACAACGCCGCGCCGCTCGACGAGCCCGCCTGGGCCGAGATCGTCGCGCTCGCGGCCGACGCGCGAATCGTCGCGGTCGGCGAGACCGGTCTCGATTTCGATCGGGTCTTCTCGCCGATCGACGACCAGTTGGGGAACCTCCGTCGCCACCTCGCCCTCGCGATCGAGCTGGGCAAGCCGGCCATCCTCCACGTCCGATCCGCAGCCGGCCGTCGCGATGCGCAGGACGCCCTCGTCACCGAGCTGCGGGCCGCCGGCTTTGGGGGCTCGCGCGTGGCTGCCGCGTTCGGCGACCGGCCCGGCGCCGTGATCCACTCCTTCTCCGGCCCGGTGGACTACGCACGCACAGTCCTGGATCTGGGCGTCGCCATCTCGGTCTCGGGGCTCGCATTCCGGGCGGGGGAGGAGTCGACCGCCGAGGTCGCGGCCGTGGTTCCACTCGATCGACTCCTCGTGGAGACGGATTCCCCGTTCCTCTCGCCGCCAGGAGCGCCGCGCCGACGAAACGAGCCCGAATGGGTCCACGTCACCGCCAACTGGGTCGCGGCCCGCCGCGGGATCGAGTCAGATCAGCTCGGCGGCGCACTCGTCTCCGCCTACGAAACGGCCTTCCGGCGCCGCTAGACTGCTCCGGATGGGGACGGGAGCGATCGCCGAATGGCAAGGCTTCTTCAGCTTCGTCGGCCTCGTCGCCGGCAGCCTGACCGGGCTCATC
>DAINSJ010000048.1:0-10432 GCA_036741375.1 Candidatus Limnocylindrales bacterium | reverse complement strand
ATCCGCGGCAAGAACGTCCACATCGATCATCTCGCGGGGCGGATGCGCGAAGGGGTCGGCCTGACCCGGGCCCAGAACGCCATCAACATGCTCGAGCAGCTCGTCTACGTCGAGGGCATGGAGCCGGTCGGCGAGGTCCGCCTCGTGCCGGACCCGGCGACGTACTCGAGACTGCCGTGGGTCCCGCGCACCGCCAGCCTCATCTGCGACCAGCTCGATCACGATGGCCTCGACTGGGGCTGCTGCCCCCGCAGCTTCCTGAAGCGCGTGATCGAGACCGCCGCCGGGCGCGGAATCCGCGTCCGTGCCGCGTTCGAGAACGAGTTCTACCTCGCCGAGATGCGCGATGGCCGGCCGATCCCGTTCGGCAACGGGCCCGTCTACTCCTCGGCCGGCATGGACCGCGCGGCGGTCGTCATGAACGACATCGTCGACGCCCTCGAGGTCCAGGGCATCGACGTCGAGCAGGCGATCAACGAGTACGGACCGGGCCAGCAGGAGATTGCCGTCCACTACGGCGAGGCCCTCGCCGCAGCAGACACGCAGCTCAAGTTCCGCGACACTGTGCGCGGCGTCGCCGAGAACGGCCATGGCCTGGTCGCCTCGTTCGCCGCGAAGCCCTTCGCCGACGGGATTGGATCGGGCGCGCACATCCACTTCAGCCTGTGGTCTCCGGACGGGTCGACGAACCTCCTCTACGACAGCGAGGCCGGCGATCGCCTCCTCTCGACCACGGGCCGCCAGTTCGTCGCCGGGCTCCTTGACCACCTGCCGGCGCTCGTGGGCCTGACCTGCCCGAGCTACAACTCCTACGAGCGGCTGGCGCCGAACGCCTGGGCCGGCGCGACCGTTTCCTGGGGCCCCGACAATCGCGAGTGCGCGGTCCGAGTCGCCTCGCCGTTCTGGGGCCGCGAGGCGGAATCGACGAACGTCGAGCTCAAGGCGTGCGACCCGAGCTGCAACCCGTACCTCGCCCTTGGCGGCCTGATCCTCGCCGGCCTCGACGGCATCGAGCGCGGGCTCGAACCGCCCGAGCCCGCACTGACGAACCCCGCGCGGATGTCAGATGCGGAGCGGGAACGCCATGGCATCCGCCCGCTCCCGGCCTCCCTCCGCGACGCGCTCGTGCACCTCCAGGCCGACCCGGTCCTGTTCTTCGCGCTGGGCGACCTCCTCGGCCGCTGCCTGATCGCGACCCGCGGCGCCGAGGTCGAAGCATTCGAGAAGATGTCGCCCGACGACGCCCGGGCCGCACACCTCCGGGTGTTCTAGCCGGCCCCCGATGGGGCTTGTTTTCGAGTTGTTGCGTAGCGCATCATCGCGGCTGCCGACCACCCAGATGGGCCGCCCACGCCGTGCCCCCTGATCGGTGGATGGATAGGAGGGACGCAGACGACATGGAGGTCAGCGGCCACACACCCGTGAAGCTCCGGCGGGAGCTGAGCATCTGGGAGGCCATCGGCATCTCGCTCGCCCTGATGGCGCCGAGCATGGCGGCCAACATCAACCCGCAGGGCACAGCGCTCCAGGTTGGTCGGGCTGTGCCGTTGGGCTTCCTCCTGGCAACAGTCGGCGTGCTGCTCGTTGCCTACGGCTTCGTCCGGCTCACCCAGCAGTTCAACCACGCCGGATCGGTCTACGCCTTCGTCGGCGTGACGCTCGGACCGCGGATGGGCGTCTTCTCGGGCCTCGCCTTGATGGGCACGTACATCTTCTACGCCGTCGTGACGTCGATGGCCGCCGGGATCTTCGGCGCCTCGTTCCTGCAGGCGATCGGCATCCTGCCCGAGGGTGACGTGTCGCCTGTCGCGCAGTTCGCCATCGGGTTCCTGGCCCTCGGGGGCGCGTGGCTGCTGGCGCTCATCCCTGCCCGCCAGGGGACGAGGACGCTGCTCATCGTCGAGGCCGTCACCGTCGCGCTCATCGTGATCACGACCATCGTCATCCTGATCAAGCTTCTGGGCGGCGGCGGCCCAACCGGCCAGACGTTCACCCTCGACGTGTTCTTCCCGACCTCGGGCACGTCGCTGTCCGCGATCGCGACGGGGGCCGTCTTCGGCTTCCTGTCGTTCGCCGGGTTCGAGGCCGCTGCGACCCTCGGCGAAGAGGCAAAGAACCCGCGACGGGACATTCCGCGCGCGATCCTCGGCGTGGCCGTGTTCGGCGGGATCTATTTCGTCGTCGTCACGGCGGTCGAGGTCATGGGCTTCGGGACGGACGATGCGGGGCTGAAGGCGTTCACGAGCTCCGGCTCGCTGCTGGGCGATCTGGGGACCACGTACATCGGCGCCTGGATCGGCGATCTCATCACGATCGGGGCCGCGGTCAGCGCGTTCGGCTGCTGTCTGGCGTGCCTCGTCGGTGCGTCCCGGCTCCTGTACGCGCTCGGCCGCGACAACCAGCAGACGCCGGTGCTCGGCACCGCGGCTCGCGTTTCGACCCGATACGGGACGCCGTCCGGCGCCCTCGCGATCGTCTCGATCGCGGCCGCGGCGATCGTCCTTATCTGGGCGATCGTCGCCGGAGTCCACGCGTTCGACATCTTCGTCGGTTCGGGCGTCATCGGGACCCTCATCCTCCTCGTCGCTTATGCCCTGGCGACAGTCGGCGCGGTCAAGTTCCTGTTCTTCAACGGCCGGGCCCGGGTACCGATGTACGAGATCATCGTCCCGATCCTGGCGCTCCTCGTCCTCGGGTTGACGCTGTGGCTCAACCTGTCGTTCGACACCACGACGACGGCATTCGCCTACGAAGTGGCGGTCGTCGTCTGGCTCGTTGTGGTCGCGGTCTTCGTCTTCGCGATGCCGGGCCTTGCCCGTCGCGTCGGCGAGGGCTTCGAGCGCGACGAGGGCCTGCTTCCCGGCAGCGCCTGATCGATCGCTGCGTCGTTGCAACCGGCCGGCGCGTCCGCCCTGGCGCGCCGGCCGCATCGTTCAGAGAGGAACCATGCTCGAGAACCTGCGGATCATCGACCTGACCCAGACCCTGAGCCCAGACACCGTGATGTGGCCGGGTGCGCCGCCGCCCGCGCTCGAGACCATCCTGACCGTCGCCCATGACGGCTTCTACAACCGGCTCGTCACGTTCGTCGAGCACACGTCGACCCACCTCGACGCCCCGGCCCACATGGTCGAGGGAACCGAGACAGTTGACCAGATCGGGGGCGAACGGCTCGTGCGGCCCCTCGTCGTGATCGACATCGCGGCCGAGGTCGGGACGAACGCCGACGCCACGCTGTCCCTCGACCAGGTTCACGCCTTCGAGGTGCGAAATGGTCGGATTCCCGATCGAGCGGCCGTCTTCCTGCGCACAGGTTGGGAAACGTTCAACACCGATCCGGTCCGCTACGCCAACGCGGGCGGCGAGCTGAAGTTCCCCGGATTTGGTCCGGAGGCGGCCCGTTTCCTGGTCGACGAGCGCGGGGCGGTCGGTCTCGGCACGGACACGCTCGGCATCGACCCCGGCGTCGCGACCGACTTCGTCGTCCACCGCCAGATCAGCCTCTCGACTGGCGTCTGGCACGTCGAGGGCCTCACGAACCTCGCCGGGCTGCCGGCGCTCGGGGCGTGGGTGGTCGTCGCGCCGCTGCGCCTGGCCGACGGCTCGGGGAGCCCCTGCCGGGTCTTCGCGCTGGTTCCCTGAGGTTGGCCGAGCGGCTGACGTTCATCGCGACCTGTGACCTCGTCGCGATCACACGAGGCCGTTCGATCCGCTCGTCCGAGCTGGCAACGCGCCGCTCGACGGGCGTTGGCTGGGTCCCGGCCGACCTCGCGCTGACGACGTTCGGTGACATCGCGGATCCGAACCCGTTCGGTGCCCTGGGCGATCTCAGGCTGATCCCCGACGGCGCATCCGCGGTGATCCCGGCCGTTGGCGGGCGACCCGCAACCGAGCTGGTCCTGGCCTCGATCGTGGAGCCCGACGGGACGCCGTGGCGGTGCGATCCACGAACGGCGCTCGTCGATGCCGTCCGGGCGCTCGACGCCACGGACCTGCACCTCCAAGTCGCCTTCGAGCAGGAGTTCACGCTCCTCTCGGGCGATGGCCGGGTAGGCGCCGCGCCGGCTGGGGTCCCGATTCCGCCGCCGTTCAGCCTCGAGGCGCACCGGCTCGCCGAGCCGTTCGGGTCCGAGCTCGTGACCGCTCTCGCGGATGCGGGCCTGGAGCCGGAGACGTGGCTGCCCGAGTACGGGGCCGGCCAGTTCGAGATCACGATCGCCCCGGCTGATCCGGTCACGGCGGCCGATCGGGCAATCCTCGTTCGGGTCCTCACGCGCGATCTCGCGACGGCCCACGGCCTGCGGGCCTCGTTCGTCCCGCTGCTTCGACCCGATGCGGTGGGGAACGGCGTCCACGTCCACCTCTCGATCTGGGATGCGGATGACCGGCCGGTCACGCTGGGCGCGGGCGGCGATTTGACGGCGCCGGCCGGTCGGTTCGCGGCAGGGCTCCTCGCACACGCTCCGGCCCTCGTCGGGTGGACGGCCCCGAGCGCGATCTCGTCGATCCGGCTGGCGCCGCATCGATGGAGCAGCGCCGCGGCATTCCTCGGTCGCCAGAATCGGGAGGCCATGCTCCGGATCTGCCCGGTGGTCGGCATTGACGGTGACGGCCTCGCGGGCGCGAATCTCGAGTACCGAGCGGCCGACGCGTCCGCGAACCCCTGGCTGGTGCTCGCGGCCCTCATCCGCGCCGGGCTTGACGGGCTCACTCGGGAGCTCCCGCCGCCGCCGGTCGTGGAAGGCGAGTTGGAGTCACTCGACGCGGCGGACCGGGCGCGCCTTGGGATCGCCGCGCTCCCGGCGACGTTGGAAGCCGCGCTCGCCGCGATCGAGGAAGACACGGTGGCGGCCGCGTGGTTCGCCCCGGACCTCACGGCCACGCATCTCGGCATCCGTCGCACGGAGCTCGCTATCCTCGCCGATGCCACGCCCGAGGAGCGCTGCGTGCGCTACGCCGATGCCATCTGAGACGTTCGCCGAGACGATCTCGGCCGCCGGCGTCTGCGATGGGCCGGACGCCGCCCTGAACGGGCTCCTGTCGTCCGTGGAGCTGGTCGATCACCACGTCCACGGGATCGTTCGGGGGGCCGTCGACGAAGCGGGCCTGCGGGACATGCTCATCGAGTCGGACCGGCGGAGCGCCGCGGACGCGGCCGGGTACGACAGCCAGGTCTGGTTCGCGGTGCGGCGCTGGTGTGGGCCGCTGCTGGGGCTCGCCCCGTCCGCGGGAATCGGGGAGTACCTCGAGGCCCGCCTCACCCTGACCAACGAGGCCGTCGCCGACCGGCTGCTGCCGCCGGCGGGGATCGGCCATCTCGTTGTCGAGACGGGGTTTCGTGGCGGGCAGGTCTCGACGCCGATCGAGCTCGGGGAGCGCGCCGGCGCGCCGGCGAGCCGGGTCGTCCGTCTTGAGGCCCTCGCCGAGGAGTTGATCGCGACGATCGGCGACCCGGCCGACTACCCGACTGAGTTCCGGCGGGCCCTATCGGCCGAGCTCCACGGGCCCGATGCGGCCGTCGGCACCAAGACGATCGTGGCGTACCGGGGAGGGTTCGACCGCGACCTTTCGGCCCCGCCCGACGAGGAGGTCGCGGATGCCGCAAGGGTGTGGTCCGCGGGGCTGCAGGCGCGTGAGCGGCCCCGGCTGACCGACGACCTTCTGCTGCGGTTCGGTATTTGGAGCGGCATCCAGTCCGGCCGGCCATTGCAGGTGCATACCGGGTTCGGTGACCCCGATGTCGATCTCCACCGCGCGGACCCGCTCCTCCTGACGGACTTCATCCGCCAGACGGAGGGCCAGGCGCCGATCCTGCTCCTGCACACATATCCGTTCCATCGGAACGCCGGGTACCTCGCCCAGATGTTCCCGCACGTCTACCTCGACGTCGGGCTGGCGATCAACTACGCGGGCGCAGCTGCCGCCACGATCGTGGCCGAGTCCCTCGAGCTCGCCCCGTTCTCGAAGGTCCTCTTCTCCTCGGACGCCTGGGGTGCACCCGAGCTCCATCTCCTCGGGAGCTGGCTCTGGCGGCGAGCAATGGCTCGCATCGTGGGGGACTGGGTGGCCCGGGGTGACTGGTCGCGGGACGACGCGGAGCGGCTGGTGCGCCTCGTCGCGGGCGAGAACGCCCGCCGCGTGTATCAGCTACCGGCCGTTTCGAGCTGACGGATGGAGCTGCGTCGAGTCGGTTCCGTGGCAGCGTTCCTCGGCCTGGCCGGGGCGTTCCTCGCGGCCCGGGAGGCCGAACACAACCTCATCCTCGGGATCTGCTCGGCGATGCTCAGTGACCCGACGATCTACCCGGAGCCGCCGTATCTCGGCGTCGTCATCGATGGCGATCGCGTCGTGGCCGCAGCGATGCGCACCCCGCCCCATGCGCTCATCCTCTCGGAAACCGATGTTCCGGAGGCCACCGAGGTGATTCTGAGGGACCTCGCGGGCACGTCACTGCCCGGCGTCCTGGGGCCGGCAAGCTTGGCCGCCACGTTCGCCGACCGCTGGGCCGCCCAAACAGGTGCCCCGGTTCGGCTCCTGGTGCGGGAACGCGCCTTTCGTCTGGGCCGGGTCATTCCACCGCGGCCCATCTCGGGCGCGATGCGGCCCGCGACTCTCGCAGATCGGCCACTGATCATTGCCTGGCTGGACGCGTTCGTGGCGGAGGCCCTCACCGACGAGGTATGGAACTCCGAGGAACTGGCCGATCGCTGGATCGCCGGCCGACACCGGACCCTCCAGCTCTGGGATGACGCCGGGACCGCCGTCTCGATGGCGGGCGTCGGGGGTCGAACACCGACCGGCATTCGAATCGGACCCGTCTACACGCCGCCCGAGCGGCGTGGGGCCGGCTATGCGAGCAACCTCGTGGCGGCGGCGTCGCAGGAGCAGCTCAACAGCGGCCGATCCTTCCTGTTCCTCTTCACGGATCGGGCGAATCCGACCTCGAACCACGTCTACGAGGCGATCGGCTTCGAGGGCGTGAGCGACATCGATCGGTACGCCTTCGGCTGACCACCGCCGGCGGATCGCAACCGGAACGCAACCGACCCGAGCCGGCCTCGCCGCCGACCTGGCGGGTTGCGAGGTCCAGACTTCGGCCACGGGCTGGCGCGTTGTCCGCGACGCCCGCGACGACTGGAGGGCGACAGCCATGACGAACGACGTCTCCTCAGACCCGCCTCGCGGTGCTGTTCGAGATGGGCAGATCGCGCCCGTGACCTGCAACGCATGCGGGTGCCGGCTCGAGGCCGTCGATTCGGCCCAGGAAAGCTGGTTCCATTTCGGTCGGATGGGTGGGCGCGACGCCCGCGGCTGCCGAGTGGCCTGCGTCGAGCTCGCGCATAACGCCTTCGGGAGGGCCGCCCTCGCCGCGTGACGTCGAGGCCCAACCGACGTCGAGACCCGCCGGTCGCCCGCGCCGCTCCTCTCGCCCCGCGCGGCTCCTCGCGCGCGCGCCGCTCCCCGCGTGCCCGCCAGAGGCGACTTTCTCCCGTTTGCCACCCCGGGTGGCGTTCGAGAGCGGAGTTGAGTTGAGCCTCGCATTGGGCCGGCGCGACGCCGAGATTTCATCCCGCCGCGAACGTGGCTCGGGATGAACGTGCGTCGCGATCGTGCCTCGGGTCGGCGCGACGGTCATTCCCATTCCCCGAACGCCACCGCCGATGGCGAACGGGAATCTTTGGGGGCCGAGCGGCCTGGAGGTCTTGCGCGAACCTGTCGCATGACGTAGATTATATATGTGACATTGAATATCAGCGCCGGGCAGACCAGTTCGGAGCCGGGCGCCCCTGACGCGGACTCGTCTGCGGCCAGCACGCACGAAACTTCCGAGACCGCCGAGCGTCGCGCCCTCAATGCCGAGGTGATCGCGGAGCTGACGTCCTGGAATCCACGCGAGTTCATCGGCGCGTTTCGGCGCTGGCACCACGGCTCGCTCAGCCTGATCCATCTCAACGTCCTGACCGTGCTCGAGGTCGATGGGCCCCTGTCGATGAGCAAGCTCGCGGAGTCGCTCGACGTCTCGGTGGCCAGCGCGACGGGCATCGTCGACCGCATGGAGCAGCGCGGGCTCGTCGAGCGCCGGCATGACCTGGCCGACCGCCGGGTCGTCGTCGTCCACCCTGCGGCCGGCGGCGCCAAGGTGTTCCAGGACATGGACGAGCACCGTCGGGCCGCGCTCGGCAGGCTCCTGACCCGGCTGAGCGACGACGAGCTGTCCGGGCTCCTGAACGGTCATCGAGCGCTCCGAGCCGCGCGCGCAGCCGTCGTCGGCGAGCGAGGCGCCACGGACTCCAAGCCCGCCACGGAGGCGCCCAAGCCGTGATCGCGCTCCTCCGCACCTACCTCCGCCCATACGGGCGGGCAATCACCATCGTCCTGGCGCTGCTCCTCGTCCAGGCGATCGGCAACCTCTACCTCCCGACCCTCCAGGGCGACATCATCAACAACGGCGTCTCGAAGGGCGACACGGGCTACATCGGCTCGACCGGCATGTTCATGCTCCTCGTCACCTTCGTCGTCGGCGTCGCCTCGATCATCGGCGTGTTCCTCGGCGCCCAGATCGCGATGGGCTTAGGCCGCGACGTCCGCAGCGCGATCTTCCGCAGGGTCGAGAGCTTCAGCCAGGTCGAGATCAACAAGTTCGGGACCCCGTCGCTCATCACCCGGAACACGAACGACGTTCAGCAGGTTCAGACGGTCGTCTTCATGGCCCTGACCCTCATGATCTCGGCGCCGATCCTGATCATCGGCGGGATCATCCTGGCGATCCGCCAGGACGTGCCGCTGTCCGGCCTTCTCGTCGTCGTGCTGCCGCTCATGGCCGCGTTCATCGCGATCGTCATGAGCCGGGCGATCCCGCTGTTCCGGGCGATGCAGGTCAAGCTCGATCGAATCAACCAGGTCATGCGCGAAACCCTCGCCGGCGTCCGCGTGATCCGGGCCTTCGTCCGGACCCGACGCGAGGAACAGCGCTTCGACGACGCGAACGTCGACCTGTTCAACACGTCCCTCCGGGTCAATCGCCTCTTCGCGATCACGATCCCGGTCATGACCCTGATCCTCAACCTCTCCACCGTCGGGGTGATGTGGTTCGGCGCGCTGCGGGTCGGCAGCGGCGAGATGCCGATCGGCAACCTGACCGCGTTCCTCCAGTACCTGCTCCAGATCCTGTTTGCGGTCCTGATGGCAGTGTTCATGTTCATCTTCGTCCCGCGCGCCGCGGTGTCCGCCGGCCGGATCCAGGAGGTCCTCGAGACCGAGCCGAGCGTCCGCGACCCCGAGACCCCGGTCCGAATGCCACTGGTCAACGGTGGCGGCGTCGGCGGCCGGATCGAGTTCCGGGACGTCGAGTTCCGCTACCCGGGTGCGCAGGATCCGGTCCTCCACGACGTGTCGTTTACGGCCGAGCCCGGCGAGACGATCGCCATCGTCGGCTCGACCGGCAGCGGCAAGACGACCCTCGTCAACCTCATGCCGCGCTTCTACGACGCGACCGCCGGTGCCGTCCTCCTCGATGGCGTCGATGTCCGCGAGATGAACCGCAGCGACCTCTGGGCGCGCCTCGGCGTCATTCCCCAGAAGGCATTCCTGTTCAGCGGCACGGTCGCGACCAACCTCCGCTTCGGCGATCAGGAGGCAACCGACGACGACCTGTGGCGGGCCCTCGAGATCGCCCAGGGCCGCGACTTCGTCCAGGAGATGGAGGGCCAGCTCGAGGCGCCGATCACCCAGGGTGGGACGAACGTCTCCGGCGGCCAGCGCCAGCGCCTGGCGATTGCCCGCGCGCTCGTGAAGCGGGCCGGGATCCTCATCTTCGACGACAGCTTCTCGGCGCTCGACTTCGGCACGGATGCCCGCCTCCGCGCGGCCCTCGACCGGGAGATGCGCTGGGCGACCCGGATCATCGTGGCCCAGCGGGTCGGAACGATCATGAAGGCCGATCGGATCCTCGTGATGGATGCCGGCCGGATCGTCGGCAGCGGGACTCACACCGAGCTGCTCGGATCGAACGAGACCTACCGCGAGATCGTCTACTCACAGCTGTCCGAGGCGGAGGCTGTCGCATGAGCGGCCCCCAGCGATCCGGCGCCGCGGGCGCGCCGGCCGGGATGCCAGGCCGGCCTGGCGCTGGTGGCCCACCACCCGGTGGCATGGGCCCCGGTGGTCGTCGCCCAGGCGGCGGGGGCCCCGGAATGATGAGCATGATGCAGCCCGTCCAGAAGCCCGCGAACTTCAAGGCTTCGTTCCGACGGCTGCTCGATCGGCTCGCGCCCGAGCGCACGCTCGTCGTGCTCGTCATCGTCCTCGCCGTCGTCAGCGTGTTCTTCGCCGTCCTCGGGCCGAAGATCCTCGGCAACGCGACGAACGACATCTTCAACGGCTTCATCAGCGGCAACCTGCCGGCCGGCGTCACGAAGGACCAGGTCGTGGC
>DAINSJ010000047.1:0-10559 GCA_036741375.1 Candidatus Limnocylindrales bacterium | reverse complement strand
GCCCGGAGGCCTGGGGCCCAGACGCGAGGGGGGCCGGCTCGGTCCAGGCCGGCGCTGACCATTGCGGGCTCGCCCATTCGGGTCGTCGCTCCACAGGTGGGGAGTAGGCGGTGGTCGGTGTGTCGTCGGAGGAGTCGGAGGCGGGCTGGACGTTGGGATTGTCGTTGGGAGTGTCAGTCATGCGTTCATGGTGCCGGTTCGGGGTTCAGGTTCGATCCGATGGACGGTGAAGTTTCCACCACGTGCGGCAGCTCGCTTCCGGGCTGGTTGGGCTGCGCCGGGAGCGTGACGGTGAACGTCGAGCCGCCGCCGAGGCGGCTTTCGACGATCACGGTGCCGCCGTGCATCTCGACGATGCTGCGAACGATCGCGAGACCGAGGCCGCTCCCGCTGCCCCGCGCCTCGCTCGCCCGGGAGCCGCGGAAGAAGCGGTCGAAGATCTTTGGCAGCTCCTGCGGATCGATCCCGACGCCGTTGTCGGCGACCTCGATGGTCGCCCCGCCGTCGGGGCTGGGCCGCACCTCGACCCGGACGTCGCCGCCTCGGGGAGTGAACTTGATGGCGTTGCCGACGAGGTTCGCGACGACCTGGCCGACCCGGACCGGATCGTGGCGGACGCGAATTGGCTCGTTCGGGAGATGGATCGAGAGGTTCACACCGCGCCGTCGCGCCGTCGGGGTGGCCTGCTCGACAGCCTGCTCGACCGCGGAGCGGACGTCGTCGGGCCGGAGGTCGAGCAGGACGAGGCCGGAATCGAGCTTCGACAGGTCGAGGAGGTTCTGGGCGAGCCAGTCCAGCCGCTCCAGCTGCGCGCGACTCGCCTCGAGGAACTCGTTCCGGGTGACGGGGTCGTTCGCGGCGCCCTCGACGAGCAGCTCGTTGAACGTGCGCATCGCCGCGATCGGGGTCCGCAGCTCGTGCGAGACGTCGGCCAGGAACTCGCGGCTGCGGTCGCGGTCGCGACGGATGATGTCCACGCTCTCCTGCAGGCGTTCGGCCATCGCGTTGAACTGCAGGGCGAGCTCCGTGAGCTCGATCGAGCCCGAGCCGAGCGCATCTGCCGGCACGCGCCGGGCGAGGTCGCCCTCGGCGAGGTCGCGGCTCGCCTCGGTGAGCCGCCGCAGCGGGGTCGTAAATCGCCGGGCCAGCATCGCCGCGACGACCACGGCGACGAGGAGCGCCGCGAGGCCGATGATCGCGAGCAGGCCAGTGACGTTCGCGATGGCGGCCGCCCGGAACGTATACGGGTTCGAGAGCGTGACCTGCACCGCATAGGGCGGCGACTCGGCGCTCAGGACCACGATGAGGGGATCGCTCGTGATCGGCTCGCGAAGCTGACCCGCTGCGGGCGCGTCCAGCTGCTGGGCCACGAACTCCCCGTTCGAGGCCGGCACGAACTCGTTGTTCACCATCATGCCCAACCGGATCCGGACGTCGGCCTGGGCGAGCCGCTCTGCGAGGATCTTCTGCTGGGCCGGGTGGGAGAGCTCGAGGGTGACGCCGGGATCGACGATGTTCAGGCTGCTGACCACCGGATGGATCCCGCCGGTCGTCGTGTCCGCGATGATCGCGACGTATTCGGCGACGCCCCTCGCCCGGGCCTGCAGGTCGTCGCGTTGCTGCTGGTCGAAGTAGGCCCCGACCCGGTTGATCACGAGCGCCGCGACGACCGCGACCGTAATCGCCACGACGGCGACGAACGCCCCGGTGAGGCGCGCCTGGAAGGTATGGGGGACGAAGCGGTCAGCGCTCGGCAAACGCATAGCCGACTCCCCGGATCGTCTGGACGAACGCGGGGTGAGTCGGGTCGTCCTCGAGCTTGTCGCGGAGATGGCTCACGTGGACGTTGATCGTCTTTTCGTCCTGGTCGAGGGCTTCGTAGTCGCGGAGGAGGTCGAGCAGCTCCGAGCGGCTATAGACCCGCCCGGGCCTGCTCGCGAGGTGGCGCAGGATCTCGAACTCCGTGGGCGTGAGGCTGATCCGGCGCTGGCCGCGCTGGACTCGGCGCCGATCGAGGTCGATCACGAGGTCGCCGTGCCGGATCACCCGGCCCCCGGTCGCGTCGGCGAGATCGCCGTAGGCTCGCCGGAGGAGCGCCCGAACGCGACTGAGGAGCTCGCGCAGGCCGAACGGCTTCGTCATGTAGTCGTCCGCACCGAGCTCGAGCCCGATGACCTTGTCGACCTCCTCGCCGCGCGCCGTCAACATCAGAACGGGCGCCTTGCTGCCCGCGGCCCGCATCCGCCGGAGGACCTCGAAGCCGTCCATCCCGGGCAGGCGAACGTCGAGCAGGACGAGGTCGGGGGCCTGGGTCGTCGCGAACTCGAGGCCTTCCTCGCCGGAGCGGGCGACGGTGACCTCGTAGCCTTCCTGCTGGAGCGCGTACTGGATCCCACGCGCGACGGCGTGTTCGTCTTCGACGATCAGGATCGATGAGCCCATCCGCCCGATCGTACACCGGGACGACTGCCCGCCCCGAGGGCGGGCTTACCGTCCGGGCCCGGCCGCGCACCCGAATTGTCAAATCACCAAGCCGCGGGAGTTCGGCGGGCCCGGGTTCGCCCCGGATGCGTGGTACTGTGTGCGCCGACCAAGAGATCCGGAGGCCCTGTTCCGCATGTCCACCGACCGCCCCACGCTCGCCGCCGCCCGTCGCGAGATCACCGGCAAGAAGGTGGCCGAGATCCGCCGAGCCGGCCGCCTGCCCGCCGTCGTCTTCGGCCGGGGCCTTGCCTCCGACAGCGTCTCGGTCGACGCCCACGAGTTCGAGCAGCTGCGGCGCCGTGCCGGCGCGAACACCCTGATCGACCTCTCCATCGACGGCGAGAAGGGGGCCCCGGTCCTCGTCCACGGCGTCCAGCTCCACCGCGTCACCCAACGACCCCTCCATGCCGACCTCTTCGTCGTCCGCATGACGGAGGAGCTCACGGTCGACGTGCCGCTCGTGCCGGAAGGCGAATCCGAAGCCATCACCACCCAGGGCGGGACCCTCCTCCACGTCACCGAACGCGTCCGCATCCGGGCCCTGCCCGATCACCTGCCGCAGTCGATCCACTACTCCGTGGCGTCCCTCGTGACGTTCGATGACCTCATCCACGTCAGCGACCTCGAGATCCCCGAGGACGCGACGCTCCTCAACGACCCGAGCGACATCGTTGCGAAGGTCCTCCCGCCGCGTGTCGAGGAGGCTCCGGAGCCGGTCGAGGCGGTCGAAGGCGAGGAGGTCGCCGAGGGCGCCGAAGAGGGCGAGGGCGCCGAGGGTGGCGCTCCCGCCGGCGAGGGCGGCCAGAGCGAGGGCTAGCTCTTCGCTGCCTCGCCGTTCGCGGCGAGGTGCGGTGGTCGGGCGCGGGGCTTCAGTGGCGGGCTTTCAGCGGCTTCGGCCGCTCACGTACACGATCGGCAGTCGAAGCGTCATCTCGTCGGCGCTGAGGCCCTCTAGCCGCTCGCGGATCCGGCCGGTCAAGTCGTCGTGCTCGGCGTCCTCGAGGTCCCCGAACAGCGATTCCTCGTCGAACTCGGTGAGGAAGCCGAGGTAGCCCGCCGCATCCCAGGCGTGCTCGACGAGCCCCTCGCTCGCGAGGACGTTCTGGAACCCGGCCCGACGCATCGCCGCGGCCGCGCCCTTGACCGATACGAGATCGCCGTTCCGCCCATCGGGCGCCGGCGGATCGAAGCCGGCCGAGTCGAGCACCTCGTCGGCGATCACGTCGCCCGCGAACTTGCCGCCGCCTCGCAGCCAGGCGACCCACGCGAACGTCGATCCGGACCGCAGGACCCGGTTGGACTCTCGCAGCGCCGCGGCGCGGCTGGGGACGAGCTGGAGGACGAACGAGGAGACGGCGAGGTCGAAGGTGCCGTCGTCGTAGGGAAGCGAATCGGCGAAGCCAACCGCGGTTCGATAGCGCGGCCGGTCCCGCGCGGACAGGCGCGTGTCGGCGCGCTGGCGAGCCATCTCGAGCATCGCGCCCGACGCATCGACGCCCGTCGCCCGAACGGACGGCCAGCGCTCGACGGCGCCGATGCCGAGGGTCCCGGTGCCGGTTCCGATGTCAACGATCCTCGTCGCACCGCCATCGACGGTCGGCTCGATCAGGTCGAGCACCCGTAGCGCGGCCGGCCGGATGACCGGCGCCCACCACTTCTCGTAGCCCTCGGCCATCCGATCCACGGGCCGGATGGTAGCGGCGAGACGCGCGCGCGGCCCGGCTGCGAGGCGGGCGGGCGGGCCGCCGGCGAGACGCGCGGGCGGCCAGCCGGAACTCCCCACCGCGAGCTTGTCAGCGCCCGTCGGGCGCATCGTCCAGGCGCGTCCCCCCGCCCTCCCGTGTCATACGGGCATCCCGGATCGTTAGCCAGCGGCGGCGCAGGGCCGCCACCAACGCAAGCCGGCACGTTCGCTTGATACGAACCTGGCCGAGCGCAAATCGACGCGAGCCGCGACCCGGTTGCGTGCTCCCGAACTCGTTCCTGGGCGAAACCTGTCCTGGCGCTCCCCCGATGACCGTTTGACACTCGCGCGACCGGCCCGCTGCTTCTCGGTCGCCCAGTCAGTCCCCCGTCAGCTCTTCTTCTTCGAGTCGGGCTTGCTGGCCCACTTCTCGAGCTCGGCTTCGCTCATGCGGACGATGTACCGTCGGGGCATGCGACTGCCCTTCGAGCCGCCGATCGAGCCGATGCTCGCCAAGGCCGCCGACGCGCTCCCTGAGGGCGACGGCTGGCTGTTCGAACCGAAGTGGGACGGCTTTCGAGCGATCGTGTTCAAGGACGGCCCGGAGACGTACATCCAGTCGCGTGACCTGAAGCCGCTCAACCGCTACTTCCCCGAGCTCGAAGCCCCGCTGCGCGCCTCGCTCCCGGAGCGATGCGTCCTGGACGGCGAGGTCGTCATCGCCGGCGATGGCGGCCTGGAGTTCGAGTCGCTGCTCCTGCGGATCCATCCGGCCGAGAGCCGGGTTCGGATGCTCGCCGAGCAGTCTCCGGCGTCATTCGTGGCCTGGGACCTGCTCGCCCTGAGCGACGAGGACCTGCGTGCCACGTCGCAGTGCGAGCGCCGGAGCCGCCTCGAGCAGGCGCTCGGGAACGCGAACCCGCCGATCCACCTGACGCCCGCCACCACCGACCGGGCGCTGGCCGTCGACTGGTTCGGCCGGTTCGAGGGCGCCGGGCTCGATGGCGTCGTCGCGAAACGCCTCGACGGGACGTACCAGCCCGGTAAACGAGCGATGATCAAGGTCAAGCACCAGCGCACTGCCGACTGCGTGGTCGCGGGGTTCCGCTGGCACAAGAACGGACCCGGGACGCACATTGGGTCCCTGCTGCTCGGCCTGTACGACGGTACCGCGACACTTCACCACGTCGGGGTGACGTCGTCGTTCTCGTGGGATCGTCGAGCGGCGCTCGTCGAGGAGCTCGCGCCGTTGCGAACCGATGCCACCGAAGGCCACCCGTGGCAGGAATGGGCCGAATGGTCGAGCCACAGCGCGGCAGACGCCTCGGGCCAGCGCCTCCCGGGCGCGACCTCCCGCTGGAACCGCGGCAAGGACCTCAGCTGGGAGCCACTCCGGCTCGAGCGCGTCGCCGAGGTCGCCTACGACCATCTCCAGGGCGACCGGTTCCGCCACGCCACGACCTTCGTCCGCTGGCGCGTCGACAAGCAGCCGTCGGACTGCCGCTACGACCAGCTCGAGGAAACGGCCGCCTACGAGCTGGCGAAGATCTTCGGAGCCTGAGGCCCGATCCGCCGTTTCGGGTTTGATCCCGGCGTATCCTTCGACGGGAGCGCCGGCGTCGTTGGCGATCGGCAGGGAGGGTGCGTCGATGACCGAGGAAGGCCAGCTGGGGACCGAGCCGCCGTCGGGCGCCGCCCCGGATCCCGTGCCGCCGGTGTCCGCGGATACCGAGCCGTTCGTACCCGCCGCTCCCCCAGCGGCCGCCCCCGTTTCCCCCGAGCCAGCGCCACCTGCCCCGACGGCCCCGGTGCCACCGGTCGGCTGGCAGGCTCCGCCCGTCGTGGTCGCCACGAAGGGTGAGAGGACCACGCTCGCCATGGCCGCCGGCATTCTGCTGATCCTCGGCGGGATCGGCGGGATCCTGCTCGGGCTGCTGGTCGCGATCGTCGGCGGGCCGGTCATCTCCAGCGTGGATTTCTCGCAGTTCAAGAACGTCCCCGATTTCAACGGTGCGGACCCCGGAGCCGTGGCGGGTGGCGTGGTCGGGTTCATCGGAGCGGTGATCGTCGCCTACAGCATCGCGTACCTGCTCGCCGGGATCGGCGTCCTGCGGAACGCCAACTGGGCCCGCGTGCTCGGCATCATCGTCGGGATCATCAGCGGCATGGTCTGGCTGTCGGTATTGGCGAGCGCCAACAACGTCCAGAACGCCGCCGGCGGGGCCAGCGGAGGACTCTTCTTGCTCCTGGCACTCGCCGTCCACGTCTACATCGTCGTGGCGCTGCTGTTCTTCTGGCGGACCAAGCCCTCCGTCGCCTGATTCGGGCGACACGTCGCCGCACGGGCGCCGGCCCCGGCTTCGGCCCGGATCAGGAACGCTTGCGAGGCGCCCGCTCGAGCTGGCCGGCACGGTCCGGCCACTCGTAGCCCGCCCAGGGGTCGTAGTCGGGGTCGAGGGCGGCCTGGGCCGGCCGATCCGCCTCGGGCACGTGGGTGAGATTCACCCGGACCCGGTACCAGAGCGTTGCCCGACCACGCATGCCGTCGACGAGCACGTCGGCGGGCTCCAGATGTGTCGCCGCCGCGGGATTCCGCGCCTTCCAGCGCTCCAGGCCCTCGAGGGCCTCCTCCTTCTTCGCGGCCCGGGAGATCTCGATCACGGGGATCGAGCTCCGGCGGCGGCCCGTCGGCGTCGGCGTCGTCCCGACTCCTGCCGCCTTCGCGGCGTTTCGCCGCTCCAGTTCGGCGGTGAACCGGCGCTCCATCGCGGCCCGGTTCTTCTCGCGCTCCGCCTCCGCCTCCGGCGAGTCGTAGTCGGCGGCGGCTCGGCGCTGCTTCGAGGGCTGGACCCGCGGCGGCTCACCGGCCTGCTTCCGGTAGTTCGGCGGCCAGGGCGCGTCGCCCACGCCCTCGGCCTCGTCGCGGCGCGAAAGCTCGAGCAGCGCCTCGAGCGACCCGACCGCGCCGTCGATCCCCGCGCCCGGGTCGCCGATCGCGGCGAAGCGTGCCGGGGCCGTCGCGATCGTGAAGGCCTCGGCCTCGGCGGTCGGAACCTCGTCCCACGAGAGCGGAGTCGAGACGCGCGCGTCAGGGAGAGGTCGCACGGAATACGCCGACGCAACGGTCCGGTCCTTCGCGTTCTGGTTGTAGTCGAGGAAGACGCCGTGGCGCTCCTCCTTCCACCACTTCGAGGTCGCAATGTCCGGCGCCCGTCGTTCGACGTCGCGAGCGATCGCCAGGGCGGCGCGCCGAACCTCGGGATACGTCCAGCGCCGCTCGATCCGGACGTTGATATGGATCCCCCGCGACCCGGACGTCTTCGGCCAGCCCACGAGGCCTACTGCCTCGAGTGATTCCTTCGTCACCATCGCGACGTCGCGGATCTGGGCCCACTCGACGCCCGGGACCGGGTCGAGGTCGACCCGGAGCTCGTCGGGGTGATCGAGATCGTCCGCGCGAACCGGATGCGGGTTCAGGTCGATGCAGCCGAGGTTGACGATCCAGGCGAGGCCTGCGGCATCGTCGACGACGATCTCGTCCGCCGTACGACCCGACGGGAACGACAGCGTCACGGTCCGAAGCCATTCGGGCCGGGCCTCCGGCGCGCGCTTCTGGAAGAACGCCTCGCCGGCCGCGCCGTTTACGAATCGCTTGAGCGCCATCGGTCGCCCTCCGGCGCCCGTGAGCGCCCCGGGCGCGACGGCGAGGTAGTAGCGCACGAGGTCGAGCTTCGTCGCGCCGATCTCGGAGAAGAACACCTTGCCCGGGTTGGTGACGACGACCTCCCGGCCGTCGACGCGGACGATCTCCTGTTCGCTCGCCATGCGGGGACGATACCGCGCCGATCGCGGCACGGAACTGCAAGCGTCGTTGGCGCGCCCAGCGAGCCCCCCGGCTCGACGTCAGGCCTACGATCTGCTCCATGCGGACGGAGGCGAGGATCTGGGCCGTTCGGGGCGCGGGCCTCACGTTCGGCGCGGGTCTCGTGCTCATGCTCGCCTACGTCGCGATCCACGGTGCGAACGTCATTCTCCTGATCTTCCTGGCGATCCTCCTCGGCGCGGCGCTCGCTCCTGTCGTGGCCTGGATCCGGTCGCGGACCGGTATCGGGCGAGGGCCGTCGATCCTCATCGTGTACGCCGTCTTCCTGCTGCTCGTCGTCGCCGTCGCGGTCTTCATCGTGCCCGCCGCCGTCGTCCAGATTGGCAGCGCCCTGGGACGCCTGCCGACGTTCCTGGAGCAGGTACGGACCTGGAGCGCCGCCCTCCGCCCCGAGCCGCTCGCACAGGGCATCTCCGCCCTCGTGGACGCGGCCGAGGCCCCACTCAAACCGGGCCAGGCACCCAACCCGACCAGCGTCCTCGACGTCTCGATCGTCCTCGCGAGCACGGCGGCCGCGCTGGTGACCTTGCTGGCGGTCGTGTTCTTCTGGCTCACCGAGCGCTCCCGGCTCCAGCGCTACGTCCTCGCCTTCGTCCCGCTGCACCGTCGCGGCGGTACCCGCGATGCCTGGAACGAGGTCGAGTCACGGCTCGGCCTGTGGGTCCGCGGCCAGCTGACGCTCATGGCGACGGTCGGCGTGGCCACCGGGGTGGCCTACAGCCTCATCGGGCTGCCCGCGGCGCTCCTGCTGGCGCTCATCGCCGCGATCGCCGAGGTCATCCCGCTGGTGGGACCGCTGATCGGGGCGGTCCCGGCGGTCCTGATGGCCACGACGATCTCGCCGCAGGTCGTCGCGTTGACGATCGTCGTCTACGTCGCCATCCAGTTCATCGAGGGCAACGTGCTCGTGCCAAGGATCATGCGCAACACGGTCGGCCTGTCGCCGTTCGTCGTGCTTCTCAGCCTGCTGCTCGGCGGCGAGGTCGGAGGCGCGGCCGGTGCAATCGTCGCAGTGCCGCTCGTCGCCGGCATCGAGGTGATCCTCGAACGGCTCCAGGACCGCGAGGTCCCGGTCCCGATCGATCCCACCGCCGACAGGAGCACGGACGAAGTCGAGCCCGATGCCCTCAAGGCCCTCGCTCCGGATTCCCCGGGGGCCGTCAAGAAGCCAGGCGGCTGACGGTTATCCGGCCTGCGGCCCCGTGGGAGCCCTGACCCGCGCGAGTGGCGCCTCAGCCGGTGACGCTGGTGACGATCAGTGCGAGCGCAGCGATGCACATCACCGCGGTCGTGATCCAGCCAACGACGTTCAGCAGTCGTCCGTTTGTGCGCTCGCCCATGGCCCGTGGGTCGTTCGAGATCAGCATCACCAGGATGAGCAGCGGACCGGCGATCAGACCGTTCAGGACCGCGCTCAGCACGAGCGCCGAGATCGGGTTGATTCCGAGGAAGTTGATGGCCAGGCCGATCAGGGTCGCAACCGCGATCACCCCGTAGAACTGCGGAGCGCGGCTGACCTTCCGATCGAGCCCCGACTTCCAGCCGAACGCCTCCGAGATCCCATAGGCGGCAGAGCCGGTGAGGATCGGCACCGCCAGGGCGCCCGCGCCGATGAGTCCGACGGCCAGCAGCAGGGCCGCGGCATCGCCGGCGATCGGCCGCAGCGCCTGTGCGGCGTCGGTCGCCGACGCGATCTCGGTCTTGCCGGCGACAAAGAGCGTGGCACCGGACGCGAGGATGATGAAGTACGCGACGACCTCGGAGAAGGTCATCCCGGCAACTGTGTCGAGGAGCGCATAGCTGAGCTCGAGCTTCGTGGCGCCCTGCCGCTGACGAAGCTGGCGCCGACCCATGCTGATCTCCTCCTCGACCTCCTGGCTCGCCTGCCAGAAGAACAGGTATGGCGAGATCGTTGTGCCCAACAGGGCGACCAGGATGGCGATGAAACCCGGGTCGAGCCGGATCGTCGGGATGAGCGTGCCCTGGATGACCTTGAGCATGTCAGGGCGCGAGAAGATTGCCGAGGCGATGTAGGCGAGCAGCGCCAGGGCAAGCCATTTGAAGACCCGCTCGATCAATCGATATTTCCCGAACACCTGCACGGCGAGGATGCCCGCGCTCACCGGCAGGACGAACCAGAGGGGCGGGATCGGGACCAGCAGGTTGATCGCCGCGGCAATCGCACCGATATCGGCTCCGGCGTTGAGCGTGTTGGCCACCGCCATCGAGATCACGGCGGGGTAGAGCACCGCTCGCGGATAGTGCTGCCGGAGCACACCGGCGAGACCGCGGCCGCTGACGAGCCCGATCTTCGCGCACATGAACTGCGCAGCGACCATCATCGGCAGCATCGCGAGGGTCGTCCAGAGCGTGGCGTAGCCGTAGCGGGCACCGGCCTGTGCATAGGTGCCGATCCCGGATGGATCGTCGTCCGAGGCACCTGTTATCAGGCCCGGTCCGAGGACACCGAAGAACCACTTGAGAGGATTCTTCTCGGTGCGGAGCGAG
>DAINSJ010000046.1:0-10575 GCA_036741375.1 Candidatus Limnocylindrales bacterium | reverse complement strand
GAACGACGGCCAGTCCGTCCGCGAGTTCCAGAACGCGGCTCCGAAGCGCATTCGCTCAGAGCGCAGCGCGGGCCGCCGCGATCGTCGCGTCGATCTCTTCGTCGCCATGCGCGAGCGAGATGAACCACGCCTCGAACTGGGAGGGCGGCAGGAGGATTCCCGCGTCGAGCATGGCCCCGAAAAAGCGAGCGTAGGCTTCCCGGTCCGCGGCCATGGCCTCGTCGGTCGTGGTCGGAGCGGGGACTCGGAAGAAGACGGTCAAGAGCGAGCCGACCCGCGCGATCGAGGCCTCGCGACGCGATGCCGCGATGGCCTCACGCAGGCCCGTTTCGAGCTTCTGGCCCGTCTCCTCGAGCCGCGCATACGAGTCCGGACCGAGCTCGCGCAGCGTCGCGGTCCCGGCCGCCATCGTGAGCGGATGCCCGGACAGCGTGCCGGCCTGGTAGACGGGGCCATCCGGGGCGACCAGCGCCATCAGGTCCAGTCGGCCGCCGTACGCTCCGATCGGCAACCCGCCGCCGATGATCTTGCCGAGGACCGTGAGGTCCGGCTGGACGCCATACCGCTCCTGTGCCCCGCCGTGAGCGACCCGGAATCCCGTGATCACCTCATCGAACACGAGGATCGCACCGTCCTGGTCGCTGAGGTCCCGAAGGCCCTGGAGAAAGCCTTTCGCCGGGCCGATCACGCCGACGTTTGCGGCGACGGGTTCGACGATGATGGCCGCGACCTTGCCGCGATGCCGAGCCAGCGCAACGCTCACGGCGTCGAGATCGTTGATGGGAACGACGATCGTGCAGGCGGCGACGGCGGCAGGGACGCCGGCGCTGCCCGGGATCCCGAGCGTTGCGACGCCGGAGCCGGCCTCGACGAGCATCGCGTCGGAGTGGCCGTGGTAGCCGCCCCGGAACTTGATCACGAGATCCCTGCCTGTCGCGCCGCGCGCGAGGCGGATCGCGCTCATGGCCGCTTCGGTTCCCGAGGACGTGAATCGGAGCCGCTCGAGGGACGGCATCGCGCGCTGGATCGCTTGACCCAGCTCGATCTCCCGCGGCGAGGTCGCCCCGAGGGCAAACCCGCTCGCGAGGGCCTCCGAGACCGCCGCCACGACGGCCGGATGCGCGTGGCCGAGGATTGCCGGGCCCCACGCGCCGATGTAGTCGACATACCAGCGCTCGTCCGCGTCTCGAACTCGCGCGCCCTCACCCGCGGTCAGGATCAGCGGGGGACGTCCGACCGAGCGGAACGCTCGGACCGGGCTGTTTACGCCGCCCGGGAAGAGTTGCTCCGCCTGCTCCACCAGTCGTGCCTGGCGCCCCGCGGTTGCGGACGCCGCGCCGGAGTCCACTCAGACGCCGAACAGCTCGCGCGCCACTGGCTCGAGCTCACCGGCCTCGTCCGCCTTGAGCGCCGCGAGGGGAGCGTGAAGGATCCCCGCGACGAGGCGATGGCTCATCTGGTCGACGATCGCGAGCTCCTCCTCGGACAGGCTCGGCAATCGACGACGCAGCCACTCCAGCTCACTGCGGCGGCGTTCTTCCGATGCGCTCACGACCGCGCTGATCGCCGGAACGGCATGTCGCGTTCGCAGCCACTGGCAGTACTCGGCACCCGCTCTTGAGATCACACGATCGAGCTGGGCCCGCATCCGTGCCGGCGGTGCGCTGCCATCTTCCGCGGCGGCCAGATCGTCGACCGAGATCAGGTGATCCGCCAGGGCCAGCTGCGTATCCGCTGCAAGGGCAGGCGGCGATGACAGGTCGACGATCGGCACGCCTCTGTCCTGCAGGAGGCACAGGTCCGCGGGGCCAACAGGCCACTGGCCGCCGATCGCCAGAATCGCTCCGGCGACCTCCCCGAGCCGGCCATCCAGGTCGAACGGTGTGACCGTGCCGCCAACCTCGGCCGCCAGGGCCCTGGCTCGCGATTCGGTTCGATTGGCCACGATGATCCGGGCCTCTCGGCGACCCGCCGCGAACGCCGCGAGGCGACCCATCCGCCCCACCCCGACGATCAGGATCGGGCGGCTCGCCAGCGGACCGGCGACGGCAGCGATCCGATCGAGGGCGACGTCGGCCAGCGATCGGGGGGATCCCGTGAGGAACGTTCGAGCCTCGCGCCCGGCCCGCAACGCGACCTGGAACAGGCGGTCGAGGACCGGATCGAGCGCATGCTCGTGGTGCCGGTCTCCGATCGTCTCCCGGAGCTGGTGCAGGATCTGCGTCTCGCCGAACACCGCACTGTCGAGGCCGCAGGCCGCGGTGATCAGATGCTCGACGGCGTCGACGTCCTCCAGGCGTTGACCGCCGGGCGGGACGTCCGGCAGGGGGGCCGCGTCGAGCGATTCGGCGACGGCGTACACCTCGACGCGATGGCACGTCCTGATGACGAGCCGAGTTCGATCCGCCGGCATCGCCCGAAGCGCATCGGCGAACGCCTCGCGTCGAGGGCTCGGGACGGAGCGTGCGTGGGCGACCAGTGCGACGAGCGTCGCGGCAGCGGGCGTCGTTCGATCTGGGGCCGCGACGAGCATTTCGAACCTCGACAGCGTCGGTCGACGGAGAGGTGACGGCCCCGGATCCGCCGCAGGCGTCGTCGATCCGCCTGCAGCGACAATGATGACGCCGATCCGTCCAGATGGCTCGGCGCGGCCCTGCGGTAGAGTGACAACGCCGATGTCGATGACCACCCCAGGCACAGCCACGCTCCGAATCGGGACTCGCGGGAGTGCGCTTGCGCTCGCCCAGGCGAACCTGATCCGGGATGCGCTGATGGCTTCGGGTGTTGCCTCCGAGCTCGTGACGATCACCACCGAAGGTGACCGACGAGCCCCCGACACGGCATGGGGTGAAGGGGCGTTCGTGTCGGCGATCGAAGCGGCACTGCTTGCCGGCGAGGTCGATCTTGCCGTCCACAGCGCCAAGGACCTTCCGACCGACGAGGACCCCCGGCTCTCGATCGCGGCATACGCGGTCCGCGGCGGGCCCCGCGATGCCATCGTGGTGCGAGCAGGTCGCTCAGTGATGTCTCTCGATGACCTTCCGATCGGTAGCCGCGTGGGCACGGACAGCCCGCGGCGGACCGCGTTTCTCCGCGCCCTCCGCCCTGACCTCGAGTTCCATCCGCTACACGGAAATGTCGACACGCGCCTGCGGAAGCTCGACTCGGGCGAGACCGATGCCCTCGTCCTGGCCGAGGCAGGCTTGACCCGGCTCGATCGTTCGGACCGGATCGCCTTTCGACTCGATCCCGAGCTCGTTCCGCCGGCCCCAGGCCAGGGGGCGCTCGCAATCCAGGTGCGGGCCGACGACGCGCTGACTGCCGGGCTCGCCGCCCGGCTCGACGATTCGCCGACCCGCCTGGCCGTTGAAGCCGAGCGAGCGCTTCTCTCCGCTTCGGGCGGGGGCTGCCGGGCCCCGATCGGCGCCCTGGGCCGCGTCAGTGGCGACCGGATAGACCTGATCGGCGGCTTTGCCAGGCCCGACGGTTCCATCGCGGTAACCCGCCGCCGCAGCGGCTCCGTCCGAGACCCCGGGCTCGTCGACGGTCTCCTGGGGGACCTCGCCGCGGCGAGCGCCGTGGCCGCGCTCGCCCTCGACGGACCGCGGGTCATCGTGACCCGATCAGCCGATCAGGCCTCGGCGCTCATGCTGGCACTCGTCGATCGCGGCCTCGCCCCGCTGCGCGTTCCGTCGATCTCGATCGAGCCCGCCGGCGACGGCCTGGCGCCTGCGCTCGAGCGGCTGGCCGAGTTCGACTGGGTCGTCGTCACGAGCGTGAATGCGGTTCGAGCCGTCCGCGACGAGGCGGACCGCTCGGGACGCGTCCTTGGCGGTCCGGGGCAACCGTTCGGCCCGCAATGGGCCGCCATCGGCGTCGCTACGGCTCGCGCCCTTCATTCGGCCGGGATCCGCATCGCCATCCGACCCGCCCGATCCTCTGGAGCATCGCTCGCGGACTCGATCCCCCTCGAGGCGGGCGCTCGGATCCTGTTCCCGCGAAGCGAGATCGCGGACCAGGCAACCGTCGATCGGCTCGCGGCGCGTGGCGCCGTGGTCGAGTCGGTCGTGGCGTACCGCACCGTCGAAGGACCGGAATCCTCGGTACCCGGCCTGGAAGCCGCACTGCGAGAATCGCCGCGCTCGGTCATCTTCAGCAGCGGCTCCACCGTTCGTGGCCTGCTGGTCCTTGCCGAGCGCCTGAACGTCACCGAGGCGGTGCGGCGGCTGCCGGCAATCTGCATCGGGCCCGAGACCGCGGCGGAAGCCCGCCGGCTAGGCTTCGCCATCGGAGCTGAAGCCCGCTCACAGGGTGTCGCGGGCATCGCCGATGCGGCCGCCAACTACCTGATCCAGAGCGAGGGCGAACGATGACGATCCCTCTGAGCCACAAGCTCGCGGTCCCGGTGCCGGGTGTCGCGACATCGGCCCCGCGCGAGCGACCTCGTCGGCTAAGGCGAACCGTCGCGCTGCGCGCGCTCGTGCGCGAGACCCGACTCCACCCGTCGATGCTGATCGCACCGCTTTTCGTTCGACCGGGTGATGGAGTCCGCGAGCCGGTCTCATCGATGCCGGGCGTCGAGCGCCTGTCGCCGGATGAGGCCGCGTTGCAGGCGCAGGTTCTGGCCGATCTCGGGGTTGGCGGAGTCATCCTCTTCGGGCTCCCGTCCGAAAAGGACTCCGAGGGCTCAGGCGCGTGGATCGAGGACGGCATCGTCCAGCAGGCGCTGCGGCGAATCAAGCGACTGGACCTCGACCTGGTCCTGATCGCCGACACGTGCCTCTGCGAGTACACGGATCATGGACACTGCGGCCCGATCGCCGGGGACGGCTCGATCGACAACGACGCCGCGCTCGCGAGCCTCGCGGCGACCGCGGTGAGCCAGGCGAGGGCAGGAGCCGACATCGTGGCCCCGAGCGCGATGATGGACGGTCAGGTCGCGGCCATCCGATCGGCGCTCGACTCCGAGGGCCTGACCCAGACTGCGATCATGGCCTACGCGTCGAAGACCGCGTCGGCGTTCTACGGCCCGTTCCGCGAGGCGGCGGACAGCACACCGGCGTTCGGCGATCGGCGCACCTATCAGATGGATCCGGCGAATGCCCGGGAGGCGCGACGCGAGCTGACCCTGGACGTCGCCGAGGGTGCCGATCTGCTCCTCGTGAAGCCGGCGTTGCCGAACCTGGACATCGTCGCCGACGCCCGGGCGCGATTTGATCTTCCCGTCGTGGCCTACCAGGTCAGCGGGGAGTACGCGATGATCCAGGCCGGCTCGCAGCTCGGCTGGATCGACGGACGGCGAGTCATGCTGGAGTCCCTGACCTCGATCGTCCGTGCCGGCGCGGGCATCGTCATCACCTATGCGGCTGCCGACGTCGCCGGCTGGCTCATGGAGGATCGGTGACCAGCGAGGGTCAACGCGGCGGGGGAACGTATGTACAGGCGCTCGCCCTTAGGCTCGATCCCTCCTGGCGGCGTGAACCCGATCCGAACCGCCGCGAGGACGGTGCGCGATTCGCGGCGGCGGAAGGCGAAGCGAGCGGTCTCGGCGTTCGCAGCCTCGTGTACTCCTCGATCTCGCTCCAGCCTGATGTCGACCTCCTCCTGTGGCGAACCGCCCCGTCCGTGGACGCGCTCGAAGCCGCCGGCGCCTCGCTGCTGAAGACGGGACTCGGCCGCTGGCTGACCGTTCGGCACTCGCTCATCGGCCGGATCGGACCGTCGCAGTACATTCGCAAGCCAACGGACCAGGAGCAGTCCGCGTTCGCGGGGGGCGGCCGATACCTCGTCGTCTATCCATTCACCAAGAGCACGGCGTGGTACCTGACGCCCGCTGCCGACCGCCAGAAGATCATGAACGAGCACATGAAGATCGGACATCAGTACCCGTCGGTCCGGCAGGCGCTCGCGTACTCATTCGGCCTCGACGACCAGGACTTCGTGGTCGCGTACGAGACCGACGATCTCGCCGCCTTCGGCGACCTCGTGCGCGCCCTTCGCGGCAGCGAGAGCCGGCGCGAGACGGTCAGCGATACGCCGATCCTTCTCGGCGTGCATCGACCGCTCGACGAGATCCTCGCGCTCCTCGGGGCACCATGACGATGGGGCATCGATGACGGGTCGCGATCGCTTCCTCGCCGCGTGCCGACGCCAGCCCGGCGATGCGACCCCGGTCTGGTTCATGCGCCAGGCTGGCCGTTCGTTCGCCGGCTACAGGGCGCTCCGGGAGCGGTACGGGATCCTCGAGCTCGCCAAGACGCCGGAGCTCTGTGCGGAGGTGACGCTCATGCCGGTGCGCGACCTCGGGGTCGACGCCGCGGTCATGTTCGCCGACATCATGCTGCCGCTCGAGCCGATGGGCGTGGACCTCTCGATCGAACCCGAAGTGGGCCCGATCATCGCCCACCCGATCCGCTCGGCGGCCGACGTTGCGGCGCTCGGACCATTCGACCCGACTGGCGTGTCGTTCACGCTCGAGGCCATCCGACTGGTGCGGGCGGAGCTCGGCGACGAGGCGGCGGTCATCGGCTTCTCGGGTGCCCCATTCACCCTCGCCTGCTACCTCATCGAGGGCCGCCCGTCGCGGGACTTCGCGACGGCCAAGGCCTTCATGTATCGCGAGCCCGAGGCGTGGCACGACCTCATGGAGCGGCTCTCGACGATGGCGATCTCGTATCTTCGCGCCCAGGTCGATGCCGGCGCCGACGTGGTCCAGCTGTTCGATAGCTGGGTCGGGGGGCTCGGGCCGCTGGATTACGTCCGGTACGTCCAGCCCCATGTCCGCCGGATCTTCGATGCCCTCGATGCCCCCGCGATCCACTTCGGGACCGGGTCTTCGGCGCTCATCGAGCTGATGGCCGATGCCGGCGGGGACGTCATCGGCGTGGATCACCGAATGTCGCTCGCGGACGCGTGGGCCCGGGTGGGACCTGATCGGGGCGTCCAGGGAAATCTCGATTCGGCGCGGCTGCTGGCGGGTTGGGATGCGACGGCGGTCGGGGCCCGGGCGGTGCTCGCCGAGGCGGCGGGTCGGCCCGGCCACATCTTCAATCTCGGGCACGGCGTGCTGCCCCAGACGGATCCGAGCCTGCTTCGACGCCTCGTCGAGCTCGTTCATGAGGAGACGAGGCGCCCCGAGGCTGCGACCGTCATCTCGGACGGGGTCGCCGTGCCATGAGCGATCCGGTCACTCGAGGGGTGCTCCTCATGACGTACGGCTCGCCCGATTCGCTCGAGCCGGCCGACGTTCGGACGTACCTCGCTCGGGTGCGGGGAGGACGGGAGCCCGAAGACGAGCTCGTCACCGAGTTCACTCGTCGGTATCGCGTGATCGGGGGCTCCCCGTTGATCAGCATCACCCGCGGCCAGGCTGCGGCACTCGAAGCGCGGCTGGGCTGGCCGGTGGGGGTGGGGATGCGGTTCTCGGATCCGGGGATCGAAGCAGGCCTGGCCGAGCTTCGGGCACGGGGGGCGACGACGGTCGCGGCGATCGTGCTCTCGCCGCAGTACTCGCCGATGCTCATGGGTGGCTACGCGCGAGCAATCGAGGAGGCCCGAGCGTCACTGGAGGATGGAGCGCCGGACGTCCGGGTCGCCGGCGCATGGCATCTCGAGCCCGAGTTCGTCGCGGCGGTCGGCCGGCGTATCGGCCAGGGACTCGAACGGCTCACAGGCAGCCCCGGCGCGAACCGGTCGTCGATCGCGGTCCTGCTCACGGCCCATTCGTTGCCGCGACGCGTCGCCGACCAGGAACCCGCCTACCTGGACCAGCTCCGAGCGAGCGCGGAGGCGATCGCAGCCGCGGCGGGGCTCGGTGAAGGAGATTGGCAGTTCTGCTGGCAGAGCGCCGGCCACGAGCCCGGCGAATGGATGAAGCCGGACTTCGCCGATCTCATGCCGCTTCTCGCGGCCGCAGGCAAGCGAGCCGTGTTGGTCGCTCCCGTCCAGTTCCTCGCCGACCATCTCGAGATCCTCTACGACATCGACGTCGGTGCCCGCGAACAGGCCGAGCGGTTCGGGCTGGAGTTCGCCCGGATCGATTCGCTCAACGTCGAGCCTGGCTTCATCGACGCGCTGGCGTCCGTGGCCCGCTCGACCCTGGGAGCTGCGGCAGCGGTTGGCTGACCTGCCGTCGCCGGCCGCGGCCGGAATCGCCGAGCTTCCGCTCGTGGAGGTGCGCGAGGCGATCGTCGGCTGGTATCGCCGGCTTGGTCGCACGCTCGTCTTCCGCCGGACTCGCGACCCATATCGCATCCTCGTGCTCGAGACGATGGCCCAGCAGACGCAGGTTTCGCGGGCGGCTGAACACTGGACGGCGTTCATCGATCGGTTTCCGACGTTCGACGCCCTCGCGACAGCCAGCCCGGCGGACGTCCTCGCGGCCTGGCGCGGCCTGGGCTACAACCGCCGCGCGATCCTGCTCCAGCGAACGGCCCGGATCGTGGTTGCTGAGCACGAAGGGCGACTGCCGAGCGACCTCGCGACGCTCGAGAGCCTGCCCGGCATCGGCCCGTATACGGCGCGTGCGGTGGCCGCGACGGCGTTCGGGCAGCCGGTGGGAGCGGTCGATACGAACGTGCGGCGCGTGCTCGGCCGGCTTGTCGGCGGCGCGACGCCGCTCGATTCGGGGACCATCCAGAAACTTGCCGACGTCCTCGTGCCTCGTGACGACCCAGCCCACTGGACCCACGCGCTCATGGACCTCGGGGCGACGACCTGCCTCCCGCGAAAACCACGCTGCGAGGCTTGCCCGATCTCGACCTGGTGCCGCTTCGCACGCGAGGGCAACCCGGCGTCGTCGGCTCCTCGCCGTCGGCGAGACCTCGCGCCCTTCGACGCCTCGGCGCGCTGGCTGCGGGGCCGGATCATCGACCGGTTGCGAGACGCGGCTGGAGATGGTGACGATGGCTGGGTTCGATTCGACGATCCGATCGGCAAGCATCCGTCGACATCGATCGGCCTGGCACTCGCGACGCTGGCGCGCGATGGCCTGGTCGAGCTGCGCGCCGACGCCACGAATGAGGCGCGGCTCCCGATGGCATAGCGCCTCGGCTACGCTTCGGCGGTGAAGATCACGACCGTGACGTCCGCGACCCTTGTGAGGGAGCAGGCGGCCAGCACGACGCGCGCGACCGCGACCCGGTCCCCGGCGACGAAGCCAACGAACCGCTCGAAACAGCCGGGGTTCACCGTGTCAGCTGTCACGTTGCCGGCCGACGATCCCGAGCTCTTCGACCAGGATCTCGCCGGGTTGCGTCGCCGCTGGGCCGACGCCGCCCGCCGCTCGCCGATCGGGGCGGAGGCGATGACCGGCGCGGACCTGCGCGCCCAGGCGATGGAAGTCCCGGGGCAGCGGCTCATGGAGAACGCTGGCGCCGCGATCGCGGCTGCCGCGAAGGCGCTCGCCGAGGCGACCGGCCGCGCGGGCAAGGGCGCCGTCCTCATCCTGTGTGGACCCGGCAACAACGGCGGCGACGGATTCGTCGCGGCGCGGTATCTCGCCCAGCACGGCACCGACGTCGCGGTCGTCCTCGTGGCTTCGACCTCGCGCCCGACCACTCCGGACGCTGCCCGCAACTGGGACCGGCTCGTTAACGAGCCGCGCGTCACCCGAATCCACGCCGGAGTTCCACGTGACCTGGCCGTGCTCGGCCAGGACTCGGACAAGGCCTCGATCGTCGTCGACGCCCTGCTGGGGACCGGTGTCCAGGGCGCCCTTCGCGACCCGATCCGATCCGCGGTCGAGATCATCCGGCGCGCGCGAGCTGCCGGCGTTCCGGTCCTCGCCGTCGACACCCCGACGGCCCTCGACCTGACCTCGGGCGACCCGTCCGAGCCCGTCGTAACCGCCGATCTCACGGTCACGTTCCATCGACCGAAGACGGGCCTGATCTCGCGCCGGGGCGCCGCGTTCGCCGGCAAGGTCCTCGTTGCCCCGATCGGGATCCCGCTCGAGGCGGATCGTGGCTGACGTGCGCGCCGTCGGCTGGCGCGAGGTCCTGATCGTGGCAGCGGTCGCCGTCGGCGTGGTCCTCGGCGCCGACGTCTTCACGAGCAACCTGCCCGACCCGCTGTGGTCGTTCTTCTTCCGCACGCCGTTCGTGATCGCGATCCTCATCGTCGGAACTGCGGCGCTGCTGTGGAGGATCGCGACCCGGCGACCGCCGGAGGTCTGATGGTCGCCGCCGGTCCATCGACCACGACCGCGACAATCACGACCGCGACAACCGCAACCGCCGACCGCGCCGCCGCCCTCCAGGCCCTCGCGAACGAGCGCTTCAACGTGCTCGTCGTCGGCGGCGGCATCGTCGGCGCGGGAGCCCTCCTCGATGCGACGAGCCGTGGCCTCAAGGCGGCGCTCGTCGAGCAGAACGACATCGCATCGGGGACCTCGGGCCGTTCGTCGCGCCTGATCCACGGCGGCCTGCGCTACCTCGAGCAGCTCCACTTCGGGCTCGTGGCGGAGGCGCTCGCCGAGCGGTCACGCCTGCTTCGACTCGCGCCGCATCTCGTCTCGCTCGAGCCGTTCCTGTTCCCGGTGTACGGCATCCCGATCGTCCACCAGGCCTTCTACGG
>DAINSJ010000045.1:0-10797 GCA_036741375.1 Candidatus Limnocylindrales bacterium | reverse complement strand
CGCCTCGCGGACGACCTGCCGCGGTTCCACCCGTCGTTCCGGTTCGAGGAGCGCCTCGCGGTTCGGCTTGCGGAAGCCGCGGCATCGATGCGCCTGCCGCTCGCGGCGGGCGGGGAGCGCGACGCCGCCCCGAGCCCAACGCCGATCCCGATCTCCCTTCACCGGCTCGCGCCCGATCCGCTCGAAGCCATTGACGATGCGGATCGCGCCGCCTCGCGGCCCTATCTCGTTGGCGGCGCGGTCGCTGCCTCGGCGTTGAGCATCGCGGGCGCCGCGTGGATCGCCTGGCGCCGCCGTTCGAGCTCGCCGATGGCACGAGCCGTCCGCGCCGCGCACCAGGCGAGGGGCTAACCGCGATGCCCATCAAGCTGCCCTCGTTTCGGCCCCGCAAGGACGCCTACCCGCCCGACCTGTGGACCAAGTGCCCCAGCTGCTCGGAGATGCTGTTCAACAAGCAGCTCGACAAAGCCGATCGCGTCTGCCCGCGTTGCGGACATCACTTCCGGCTTTCGGCCTGGGCGCGGCTCGAGCTGCTCCTCGACGAGCGCACATTCCAGGAGCGCGACGCCGGGCTGCAGTCCGTCGACCCGCTGGGATTCGCCGATCAGAAGCCCTATCCGGACCGCGTGGTCGCGGCCCAGCTCGCGACGGGCCTGCGGGACGCCGCCGTCCGCGGGATCGGCCTGATCGACGGTCGACCGGTGTCGATCTGCGTCATGGACTTCGGGTTCATGGGCGGCTCGATGGGCGCCGTCGTAGGCGAGAAGGTCACCCGCGCCGCTGAAGACGCCCTGGCCGAGCGGATCCCGCTCATCATCGTCTCGGCGTCCGGCGGCGCGCGGATGCAGGAAGGAACGCTCGCGCTGATGCAGCTCGCCAAGACGGTCGCGGCCCTGGAGCGCCTCCGGGCCGCCGGCGTCCCGTACATCAGCGTCATGAGCGACCCGACAACCGGCGGCGTCTTCGCCTCCTACGCGGTCCTTGGCGACGCCAACCTGGCCGAGCCGAACGCGCTCATCGGCTTTGCCGGCGCGAGGGTGACCGCCGGGACGATCGCCCAGGAGCTGCCGCCCGGCTTCCAGCGGTCGGAGTTCCTGTTCGAGCACGGCTTCGTCGATCGCGTCGTCAATCGAGCGGACCTCCGCCACGAGATCGCGGCACTGCTCCGCTTCATGCGCCCGGCCGATGCCCAGCGTTCCGAGGCGCGGACCGGCTTCGACCCGATCGGTTTCCTCGCCTCGCTCGCGGACAAGGTCGTGCCCGAGCTGAGCACGCCACCCGAGCCCGGCGAGGTCGCCGTGAGCGGCCGCGATGCCGGTGAGGCCCGCCGTGGTTGAGCGCCTGCTCGGTCGGCCTCGCGATGGCGACGTCGAGGCGATCCCGATGGACCCGAAGGCGGCCATGTGGAAGCGTGTCCAGCTGGCTCGCAACCTCAATCGGCCGCGAACGCTCGAGTTCCTTCGGGCGATCGCGGACGAGGTCGTGGAGCTCCACGGCGATCGCGGCTTCGGCGACGACCCCGCGATGGTCGCCGGCTTCGCCCGGATCGAGGGCCGTCGGATCGCGTTCGTCGGGCAGCAGAAGGGTGCCGACACCGCGGAGAACATCCGGCGCAACTTCGGGATGCCGCATCCCGAGGGCTATCGCAAGGCGATGCGGATCATGGAGCTCGCCGAGCGTTTCTCGCTGCCGATCGTCACGTTCGTCGACGTGCCCGGCGCCCACCCAGGACCGGAATCCGAGGAGCGTGGCATCGCCGACGCGATTGCCCGGAGCATCGGGCTCATGAGCCGCCTTCGGACCCCGATTGTCGCGATCATCACCGGCGAGGGCGGCTCGGGCGGCGCGTTGGCCATCGCGGTCGGCGACGTCGTCATCGCCCTCGAGAACGCGGTGTACTCGGTCATCAGCCCCGAGGGCTGCGCCGCGATCCTGTGGCGGACCGCCGACGAGGCCCCGACGGCCGCGCTCGCGATGAAGATGTCGGCCCAGGACCAGCTCGAGCTCGGCGTCGTCGATCGGGTGGTGCCGGAGCCGGGCGAGGGTGCTCAAGCCGAGCCAGCCGAGACTGCCCGGCGCCTGCGCGGGGTCATCATCGAAGAGCTCGATCGCCTCGGGCAGCTGACGCCCGACGAGCTCGTCGAAGCGCGCTACCGGCGCTACCGGGCCTTCGGACCGTACACTGAGGTCTCCGCACCGGCCGTGGCGCCGCCCCCCAGCCGCGGGCTCGCCGATCGCCTCCGCGATCTGCTTGACCCGGGCCGATGGTCGGTCCCCACGCCACTCCCGGGTCAATCACGGCGCGATGAGCCGCCCGCGCACGAGGAGGTCTGAGCCGTGCCGGATGCAAAGCCCGCAGACCGCCTCGCGGATCACGCGGGGATCGGCCGTCTCGTGGACGACCTCCTGCCGGCGTTGATCGCGAAACTTTCGACCACGCACCTCGGCGAGATCGAGGTCCGCGAGGGCGATTGGCGCATCCGCCTGCGCCGACCCACGTCCGGCGAGCCCAGGGAAGGCTGGCGGGCCGCGGACCGGCCGTCGCGCACCCAGCCCGGCCACGAAGGCCACGGCCATCCGCGAGGCGCCCTCGAGGGCAACCGGCCGCCGCGCGTCGTGCTGCCGGCCGGGTACGCGGACGCGACGGTCGGGTCGAACGGCTCCGGCGGTACGAAGACCACGAACGGCGCCGGCGGAGGCTCTGGCGCCCACGAGCCCCAGCCCGTCGCGACGTCGCCGGCCGTCGGGGTGTTTCACCCAGGCCCACGCGCGGCCATGGGAACGCGCATCCGGGCCGGCGACAGCCTTGGGTCCGTCGATATGCTCGGGGTCCCGCAGGACCTCGTCTCCCCCGTTGATGGCGTAGTGGGCGAGACCGTCGTTGAGGTTGGGACCGCGGTCGAATACGGCCAGGAGCTCATCCGGATCGAACACGCCGCGCCAGCGGAGGCGCGCTGATGTTCCATCGCATTCTGATCGCGAACCGCGGCGAGATCGCTCTCCGGATCCTCCGCGCCTGCCGGACGCTGGGTGTCGAGGCGGTCGTCGCCTACAGCGAGGCGGACCGCGACAGCCTGCCGGCGCAACTCGCGGACGAGGCGATCTGCATCGGCCCGGCAGACGCGCGGCGGAGCTACCTCTCGGCGCCGGCCTTGATCTCGGCAGCCGTCGTGACCGGCTGCGACGCGGTCCATCCCGGCTACGGCTTTTTGTCCGAGGATGAATCGTTCGCGGAGGTCGTGCGGGCGCACGACCTGACCTTCATCGGCCCGCCGCCGGAGGTTCTCGACCGCTTCGCGAGCAAGGAGGGGACGCGCCGCCTCCTCGGCGGGTACGGGCTGCCGACGATCCCCGGCTCGGACTCGATGATCCGCGACGACGATCATGCCCTCGAGCAGGCCGATCGCATCGGCTATCCCGTCCTCATCAAGCCTTCGGCAGGCGGCGGCGGGAAGGGCATGCGGATGGTCCGCACCTCCCGCGAGCTCCAGTCCGCGATCCGGGTCTGCCGCTCCGAGGCCAAGGCGGCGTTCGGCGACGACTCCCTCTACCTCGAGAAGTGGCTCGAGGAGACCCGCCACGTCGAGGTTCAGGTCGCCGTCGATCGCTACGGCCACGGGATCCACCTCGGCGAGCGTGACTGCTCCGTCCAGCGACGCCACCAGAAGATCCTCGAGGAGGCGCCCAGCCCCGCGCTCTCGCCGGCAGCCCGGGTGGACCTCGCCGAGCGCGCCGTCCGCGCCGTCGTCGAGGCCGGCTATGAGAACGTCGGCACGCTCGAGTTCCTCGTGGATGCCGATGGCAACGCGTACTTCATCGAGATCAACTGCCGGATCCAGGTGGAGCACCCGGTCACCGAGATGCTCACGGGCATCGACCTCGTCTCGACCCAGATCCGCATCGCGGCGGGGGAGCCGCTCGGCATCCAGCAGTCGGAGATCGTGCCGCGCGGTCACGCGATCGAGTTCCGGATCAACGCCGAGGATCCCGCCCACGACTTCCGGCCGAGCGCCGGCCTCGTCGAGAACTACCAGGCGCCGGGCGGGCCCGGCATCCGGATGGACTCGCATCTCTACGCCGGCTACGAGGTTCCGCCGTACTACGACTCGCTGCTCGGCAAGCTCATCGCGTGGGGCCCCGATCGGGAGACGGCGATCGCTCGCGGCCGCGTGGCCCTCGACGAGTTGGTGATCGACGGGCTGACGACCAACGTCGAGATCCACAAGGCGCTGCTCGAGAACGAGACGTTCCTCGAGGGCCGGATGACGACGAGCATGCTCGATCGGGTGGGCAGCGCGGCGTTCCTCGCCGCCGCGGCGCGCTCGTGACCAGCGACGCCCGAGACCCTCGATGACCGACACGATCCATTCCACCCGCGAGATCGAGGCGCTGATCCCGCATCGCTGGCCGATCCTCATGGTCGACCGGATCATCGAGTACGACGCCGAGGCGAAGCGGATCGTCGGGATCAAGGGCGTGACGGCAACGGAATGGTGGGCCCAGGGCCACTTCCCTGGGCTGCCCGTGATGCCGGGGGTCCTCCAGGTCGAGGCGCTGGCCCAGACGATGGCGGTCTACGTCGCGAAGCAGCCCGGATTCGGCGACCGGATCGGGCTCTTCGCCGGCATCGATGACTGCCGCTTCAAGCGCGTCGTCGTGCCGGGCGACACGCTCCGGCTCGAGGTCACGATGGAAAAGATCGGCTCGCGCTTCGGGCGCGGCAAGGGCGTCGCGAGCGTCGACGGCCAGACGTGTTGCGAAGCCACTTTGAGCTTCGTGATTCCACCGGAAGGAACGCTCCGTTGACCTCCCGCCTCGCAGTCTTCTCAGACGTCCACGGCAACGTGGCTGCCCTTGAGGCCGTGCGCGCGGCGATCAAGAAAGAGAAGCCGGACGTCACGATGATCGCGGGCGATCATGTGATGAACGGGCCCGAGCCCGGCGCTGCGGTCGAGATGCTCCGGGCGATGGAGGCGGAGGGCGCGATCATCGTCCAGGGCAACACCGACATCGCCGCCGCCGACCAGGACTACGGCGCCGCCTTCCCGTGGCTGCCCGACGGCGTATCCGACGCCGTGAAGGCGGTCGCCGAATGGACGCACGACGCCCTCGACGACGATCAGCTCTCGTGGCTCCGCCGGCTCCCGGCCGAGCGCCGCATCCGGATCGACGGCACGCTCGTCCTCGTCACCCACGCCTCGCCGGGCTCGCAGACGTCCGGCTTCGATCGTGACCTCGATCCGTCCACCACCGTCGAGCGGCTCTCGCGGACCGACGCCCGCGTCATCTGCTGCGGCCATACGCACATCCCCGAGATCCGCGACTTCGGCTGGAAGATGATCGCCAACGGCGGCAGCGCCGGCTACACCTTCGACGGCGAGCCGACCGCTTCCTGGGCGCTCGTGACCTTCGACGGCGATGACGTGACCGCGGAGATCAGGCGGACCGAGTTCGATGCTCTCGGGACCGCCAACGCGATCTCGGCGCGGGGTCTGCCCGGCGACGTCTATCGAGCCGCCACAGTCCGGACGGGAAAGCTGGTCCGTTGAGCGCGGAGCCCCGGCGGGTGGTCGTCACCGGCATGGGGGCCCTCACCGCCCTCGGTCCCGACGTGGCTTCGACGTGGGAGGGGCTCGTCGCCGGCCGATCCGGGATTCGGACCATCCAGACGTTCGATCCCTCACGGATCGCGTCGAAGGTGGCGGCTGAGGTCGTCGATTTCGATCCCGGCGGCGTTATCGATCGCAAGGACGCACGGCGGATGGATCGCTACATCCAGTTCGGCCTGGTCGCGAGCCGCGAGGCGCTCGACCGTGCTGGGCTCCCGGGCCGCCTCGAGGGCGCCCTTGCCGAGCGGACAGGCGTGATCCTCGGCTCCGGCCTCGGCGGCGCGACGACGCTCTTCGACAACGTCATGGTCATGGCGGCGCGCGGGCCCGACCGGATCAGCCCATTCTTCATCCCGATGGGCATCGCGAACGTCGGCGCCGGCCAGATCGCGATCACGTTCGGCCCGATGGGCCCGAACTTCGCGACCGTCTCCGCCTGCGCGACCGGCGCCCATGCCATCGGCGAGGCCTGGGAGACGATCCGGCGCGACGACGCCGACATCATGCTGGCCGGCGGCGCCGAGGCCGCGATCCACGAAGCCGTCCTCGGCGGGTTCGCGTCGATGAAGGCGCTCTCGACTCGCAACGACGACCCACCGCGGGCGTCGCGGCCGTTCGATCGCGACCGCGACGGGTTCGTCATGGGCGAGGGCGCCGCGGTCCTGGTCCTCGAGGCGCTCGAGCACGCCGAAAAGCGCGGCGCCGAGCCACTCGCCGAGCTCATCGGCTACGGCGCGACGGCCGACGCGTCGCACATCACGCTGCCGGCCCCGGGCGGGATTGGCGCGGTCCGGGCCGCGCGCCGGGCGTTGGAGAAGGCCGGCGTGACGGCCGACGAGATCGACCACGTGAACGCCCACGCGACATCCACGCCTGAAGGGGACCTCGCCGAGCTGCAGGGGATGCGGACACTGTTCGGCGATCGAGTGGGCGCCGTCGCGATCACCGCGAACAAGTCGATGCTGGGGCACTCGCTGGGGGCCGCGGGCGCGATCGAGTCGGTCGCGACGATCCAGGCGCTCCGAACCGGGGTCATCCCGCCGACGATCAACCTCGAGCATCCCGACCCGGCCGCGGAGGGGCTCGACCTGACACCGAAGGTCTCCGCGGAGCGCCCGATGACGCTTGCGTTGAATAACTCGTTCGGCTTCGGCGGGCAGAACGCGGTCCTGATCTTCCGGCGGTGGGCGTCGTGACCGAGCCGGTCGAAGATCCTCCGATGGCAATGCCGGACATGCCCGTGATCGCGATCCCGGAGGCCCCCGCTGCCGATCTGCCGAGACAGGACCCGCCAACCGCAGCGACCCCCGAGCCGCCGACCGCTGCGCCGCTCGCGGCAGATCCGCCGCCGATCGAGATCGCCGATCCCGGCGACGCCTCGCTGCTGGCACTCATCGACCGCCTCGCGGCCATGCTGGATCGAACGGAGCTGACCGAGCTCGAGGTCCAGGTCGGCGCGACGGGCCTCGTCCTCCGCAAGCCATCGGCCTTCGCGCCCGTCGCGGAGCCCACCGCCGCATCACCCGGCGGAGTGCCTGGGGCGGGCGAGGCAGCCGCCACGGACGCAGCGCGAGCGGAGGCCGGGCCGCCGGCGAGGCCGTCGGTCAAGGCGCCACTCACCGGGATCTGGTACGGCTCGCCCGCGCCCGGCTCGGCGCCGTACGTGTCGGCCGGTGGTGAGGTCGCCGTCGGCCAGGTCATCGGCCTTATCGAGGCGATGAAGCTCTTCAACGAGATCAAGAGCGACGTGGCCGGCCGTGTCGTGAAGGTCCATGCCGAAGACGGCAAGCTCGTCAAGGCCAGGCAGCCCCTGATCGAGGTAGAACCGCTGTGACCCGCGCGCACGTTACCGGCTGGGGCCGCTACGTCCCGAGCCAGGTCCTCACGAACGCGGACCTCGAGCGGATCGTCGACACGTCCGACGAATGGATCGTCAGCCGCACCGGCATTCGCGAGCGACGCGTCGCGGCCGCAGACGAGACGACCGCCTCGATGGCCGCGGTCGCAGGCCTGCGGGCGATCCGGACGGCCGGCCTCGAGCCCGATGACATCGACCTCATCCTGCTCGCGACGCTCACCCCCGACTACTGGATGCCATCGACCGCGGCCCTCGTGAAGGAGGCCATCGGCAACACGAAAGCCGCGGCGATGGACGTCATGGCCGCCTGCTCGGGCTTCGTCTACGCGTTCGCGAACGCCCAGGCGTGGATCGCGAGCGGCCTCGCGAAGCACGTCCTTGTGATCGGCGCGGAGCTCCTCACGCGCTTCCTCGACTACACGGATCGGTCGACGTGCATCCTCTTCGGCGACGGGGCCGGCGCCGTCGTCCTGTCGGCTTCGGAAGAGCCGGGTGGAAGCCTCGGCATCGAGCTCACGACCGAGCCGCAGGGTGCCTACATGATCTGGCTGCCGTCCGGCGGCGCGAAGAGCCCGCCATCGGCCGAGACCGTGGCCCGCGGCGAGCACTACGTTCGGATGGAAGGCAAGGAGACCTACCGGTTCGCGACGCGGACGCTCGCGTCGACGGCGCTCGAGTCGGTCCGGAAGTCCGGCCTTCAGCCGGCCGACATCGACCTGTTCATCCCGCACCAGGCGAACATCCGGATCATCGAGGCGGTCGCCAAGGGACTCGACCTGCCGATGGACAAGATGTTCGTGAACCTCGATCGCTACGGGAACACGTCCGCAGCCTCCGTGCCGATCGCGCTCGCCGAGGCCGTCAACGAGGGCCACGTCGAGATCGGCGACAACGTCTGCATCGTCGCCTTCGGCGCCGGCTTTACGTCGGGCGCGGTGACGATCCAGTGGACGGCCGATCCGGCAAGGGGCCGAGCCGGGGACGCGGCGGTCGATCCGTCCGAGGTCCATGTCCGCCTGCCGGTCGACTGGGACTCGGTCGACCCGATCCCCGACGCCCTGGCCGAGATCATGGCGAAGCCCGGAACGGTCAATCCGCCGCTCGACGACGTGGTGCCCGGCGAGCCCGAGCCGGCGTCGCGCCCGCAGCCCGTCGGCTGACCTTCGATGTCGGAGGCCTACGGGGTCCGGCTGCGCTCGATCGATGGCGGGCCGACGGCCTTGGTCTCCGCGGGGCCGTTCACACTCGTGGCCGATCGGCCCGCCGCCGCTGGCGGTCGAGGTCTCGGGTTCAATGGCGGGCAGCTGCTGTATGCCGCGGTCGCGGCGTGCATTTCGAACGACCTGTTCCGCGAGGCCGCCACGCAGGGCATCCAGCTCTCGCGGGTCGAGCTGGTGGTCGATGGCGATTTCCCGGCGCGAGGCGTCCCGTCGACGCCGATCAGCGTCGACGTCGAGCTCCATGGTGATGCGCCCGAAGCAAAGCTGCGGGAGCTGCTCGATCTCGTCGACCGGATTGCCGAGATTCCGAACTCGTTGCGCTCGACGACGCCGGTCGACATCCGCGAGGCCCGCATCGTGGGCAGCGATTCGGCCGGCCCGGCGCAGTAGCGCCCGACACGTGCGCGCCGACGGTACGTTGCTCCTCGGCTCCTGGGATCGCCTCGGCCTGCGAGGGGCCCTCGGCGTGCGACGTGCCCTCTGCGTGCCACGTCCTCTCGACTCTCCACATCATGTGATCAGCTGGCGCCGTGTCGGGCTCATCGGCGCCGGCGGGGCCCCGTCTCGGCCTGCCCGAGTGGCGTCGCTCGCGGTCCGCGAGCACAAGCGGCCCGCCCGGCCGGGTCGCGACCCGTCGAGGGAGGCGTTCCGGTCCGCCAAGCCACGCCCCACGCGCGGGTATCGTTCACATGACGCGGAAACATGCGAGGCCCGAGTAAGGCCGGGGAGTGTTGCGTGATCGATCTCTCAGGCAAGAGCGCCGTCATCACCGGTGGTTCGCGCGGGATCGGCCGGGCGATCGTCCTCCGGCTCGCGACCCAGGGCGCCGACGTCGCCTTCAGCTACCGCGGCAACGAGGCGGCCGCAAAGGAGACCGCAGCGGCGGTCGAGGCGCTCGGGCGAAAGGCGCTTCCGGTCCAGGGCGATGTGAGCCAGCCCGAGGCCGCCGAGGCGCTCGTCAAGGCGGCGCTCGAGGCGTTCGGCAAGGTCGACATCCTCGTCAACAACGCCGGGATCACCCGCGACGATCTGATCATGCGGATGTCGATCGAGGACTTCCGAGTCGTGCTCGAGACGAACCTGTTCGGTGCGTTCTACGCGATCAAGGCCGTGACCCGACCGATGCTGAAGGCCAAGGGCGGCCGGATCATCAACATCACCTCAGTCTCGGGCCAGGCTGGCCAGACGGGCCAGGCGAACTACTCGTCGGCCAAGGCGGGGCTGATCGGTCTCACGAAGGCGACGGCCCGCGAGCTCGCCTCGCGCGGGATCACGTGCAACGCCGTGGCGCCCGGTTTCGTCCTCACCGAGCTGACGAAGGACCTGCCCCAGAACCTCCAGGACCAGATTACCGCCCAGACGCCGCTCGGCCGTTTCGGAACCACCGAGGAGGTCGCGAACGCGGTCGCTTTCCTCGCCTCCGACGAGGCCGCCTTCATCACCGGCCAGGTGCTCGCCGTCGACGGCGGCCTCGTGATGATGTAGGAGCCCGCGGACCTCAGCCGACAGAGACGCCGAAGATCCCGAGCACGCCCACGCCGATCAGGACCGCGTCGAGAATGACGACCAGGCCGACTGCGGCCCAGGCCAGCAGGTTCGCGAACCGGCCGTTGCGGTGCCGGCCCATCAGCCGCTCGTCGTTGATGAGCAGGACCATGAAGACGAGCACGATCGGCAGCAGGAGGCCCTGCACGTACTGCGAACCGACGATTATCGGGATCAGATCGAGGCCTGGGATCAGCACGACGAGCGCACCGATCGCCAACACGAACGTGTAGATCGAGAAGAACGCGGGCGCATCGCCGAACCGCTTGCCGACGCCTGACTCCCAGCCGAACGCCTCGCATATAACGAACGCGGTCGAGAGCGGCATGATCGTCGCAGCCAGCACCGAGGCCCCGAATAGCCCGAACCCGAACAACGCCTCGGCTAGCTTGCCCGCCACCGGCTCCAGCGCTCGAGCCGCATCGGTCGCGCTCGAGACATGGATCCCCGCGGCAAAGAGCGTCGATGCCGTGGCAACGACGATGAACACGGCCACGACGTTCGTCCAGATCGCGCCGCCGATCGCGTCGGCCTGCTCGAGGCGCAGCTCCTCCTCGTCGATGCC
>DAINSJ010000044.1:3991-10924 GCA_036741375.1 Candidatus Limnocylindrales bacterium | reverse complement strand
CGATAGGAGTACAGGTGAGCAAGAACGTCGCCGTCTTCGTTGACGTGGCGAACATTTTCTACGCGGCCAAGGCGGCCGGCGTGGACATCGACTACGTCACGCTTCTGAAGGCGAGCAGCGCCGGCAGGGATCTCGTGCGCGCGTATGCGTACACGGGTCTTGACCCGGACAACGAGAACCAGCGGAACTTCCACGAGTTCCTCCGCCGCCACGGCTACAAGGTCGTGAGCAAGGACATCCGAAAGTACGGCGATGGGAAGGTCAAGGCGAACCTCGACATCGAGCTGGTCGTCGACATGATGAAGACCGCCCGCAACCTCGACATCGCGATCGTGGTGTCCGGTGACGGCGATTTCGCCCCGGCCATCCGCGCCGTCCAGGAGATGGGCGTCCGCGTCGAGGTCGTGAGCTTCCGTGGCAACACGTCATCGGACCTCATCGAGGTCGCAGACATCTTCACGGACATCACCCAGGTCGCGAAGGTCGAGAAGGGTTCGTCCCGATCGGGCCGCCGCGTGGCGACCGATGACGAGGACCTCTCCATGACGGAGGTTCCCGACAAGCTGTTCGAAGGGACCGGCGAGAGCCGTCGCGGACGGGGACGGACCCGAACGCGAGCTGGCGAGCCGGCACCCGTCGCGGCTTCACGGGTGCGGACGAGTCGCGCCGCCGCGACGCCCGTTGCCGCCGCCGCTGGCGACGTCCCGATCGTCGTCCTGCCGGGCGAGAAGCTCTCGCGCGTCGCGGCCAGCGCCCCCTCGGGCGCGGCCCGGAATGGCGACGCAGCCGATGACGCCGCGACCACCGAGGCGCTCGACGCCGCGGACGACGAGGCTGCCGACGCGATGGCAGCCGCGAGCGGTGAAGACCTCGACATGAGCGAGGAAGGCCAGCGCCGGCGACGTCGTCGCCGGGGCGGCCGTGGTCGCGGTCGCGGCCGGGCACGCGACGAAGCCGGTTCAGCAGAGGGTGCCGCGCCCGCTCCCGAGCGGGAGCGGGCGCCTCAGCGGGAACGGGCCCCCGAGCGGGAACGGGCCCCCGAGCCTGCCTCGGTCGAGCCCGATGAGGACGACGATTCGGAGCCCCTGGCACCCCCGTCGCGGCGTCCCGCGGCCTCGACCTTCGGGTCCGTGTGGGACTCGCAGATCGGCATTCCGGCCGCGGCCGCGAGCGGCACCCGCCCGCCGGCGCCAACCGACGACGAGGAGGACTTCGACGAGCCGCCCATCCCCGAGTACCTGATCGCGGAGCGACGCCAACGCGACGCGGGCCGTGGCCGTGGCCCGTCTCGTGGCGGCCGCGGCGGCGCCTATGCCGAAGCGATGAACCGCGAGCGCTTCGGCGGCGGCCGTGGGTCGCAGATCAGCCGGTTTGCCGAGCCGGCGCCACGCCACGACCCCGAGCCGAATCGGAACCCGCGTCCCGATCGGGGCGGATTCCGGCAAGGATCAGGTCCGGCGCCGCGACCGGCGCCGGCACCGCGCCCCGCGCCGCAGCGAGCGCCTTCGGGCGACGAGCCGTGGAGCGAGGTCCCGCCGGAGATCGAGGCCATGCTCCGGGCCCAGATGGGTGGCCAGTCAGGCCGGCCGCCGCGACGCGACGAGCGTCCGGCCGCTGCTCCCGAGGCGGTGTCGGCAGCTGAAGCGGCGCCTGCGTCAGAGCCGTCCACCGCGCCTCGACGCCGGACGACCCGTCGCCCGGCCGGAGACGCCAGTGCCGTGATGGAGGTCGCGTCGGAAGGCGCCGGCCCGAGCACGGTGGAGGCCGCCGCCCCGAAGCGTCGGGTGACGCGCTCGACGCGGGGGACCACGGGCTCGGCGACAACCGCGGCCGGAGCGGCCGATGTCGAAGCCGTCGCCGGTGACGCGCCGGCCGCTGCCCGGGCGCCTCGGACCACTCGAGCCCGGAAGACCGTCGCGACCGAGCCCGCCGCCGAGGCTTCCTCGGCGGACGGAGCGGAGGCCGCGGCGCCCAAGCGCCGAGCCACCCGCAAGAAGGCCGACACCTCGACCTAGGCGTCCCGCGAGGGCGGCCCGATGAATGGCTTCCGAACCCGCGGCCAGCCGGCTGCGGTCGAGGCCCTGCGGGCAATGCTCGCGGTCGGGATCCCGCACGCGATCCTCCTCGTCGGGCCCGGCGGCGTGGGCAAGACGACCCTCGCTCTCGACGTCGCGGCAGCGCTGTTGTGCCTCGCGCCCGATCCCGCTGATCGGCCGGATCGCACGTGCCGTGCCTGCCGCGCGCTCGATCACGGCAACCACCCCGATCTCCACCGGCTAGCCCCGGTGGGTGCCGGTTCGGTGATCCCGATCGGGGGCCGCGAGGAGCGTGGCGTCCGCGACCTCGTCTCGGCGCTGGCGCTCATGCCCGTGGAGGGTGGCGCCCGCGTCGCCGTGATCGAGGGCGCCCATCGGATGACCGAGGACGCCCAGTCCGCGCTCCTCAAGACGCTCGAGGAGCCACCTCGGGGCGCCGTGCTGATCCTCTGCGCCGAGGACGAGGAGCGCCTGCTGCCCACGATCCGGTCTCGTTGCGTCCGCCTCCGCCTCGGCTCGATCGGGGTTCGAGCGATCGAACAGATCCTCGCCGAGCACGACGTCGCCGATGCCCCGACCGCGGCCCGGGTCGCCCGGCTCGCCGGCGGACGACCGGGCCTGGCACTCAAGCTCGCGCTCGCACCGGAAGCCGTGCGGATTCGGGGCGAGGTCGCGCGGACGCTGCTCGATCTGCTGACGGCATCCCGGACGCGCCGGCTCATCGGGATCCGCGACCTGTCGGCTCGCTCTGCCGATCTCATGCGAGCGCAGGAGCCGGGCGCGCCTCATGACGGCGGACGCGTGACCGGCAAACGCGGGCGCCCGAACCTTGCAGAGCCCGAGGAGACCGCGGAAGACCGCGGCGACACAGCCGGCGCCTCCGCCGTGCGAGTTGCGCCGGCCGAGCGCCGGGGCGCCGCGCTCACGCTGGTCGGCGTCTGGCGCGACCTCCTGCGCGACCTCACGCTTGTCTCCCTCGGCGCGCCCGATGCGGTCCGCGACCCGGAGCTGCTGGAGGAGCTCGCGGCCGCCGGGTCGCTCGCGATCGGGGATGCCGCGGCGCACCTCCGCCGTCTCGATGCGGCCGGCGAGCAGCTCGAGGGCAACGTCAGTCCGGAGCTCGTCCTCGACACGCTCGCGATCGCCTGGCATGCCTGAAGCCGGACCCGCACGTGGCCGCCGCCTCGACGCGACGGTCCACGGCGACGTTCACGGCGTCGGCTTTCGCGTGCTCGTCGTACGAACCGCGATGCGTTCCGGGATCGTCGGCTGGGTGGCCAACGAGTCTCGGGGCGCGGTGCGCTGCGTGGCCGAGGGCCCTGATGGGGCGCTCGAGGCGCTGCTGGCCGTGCTGCGAGAGGGGCCGGCCGCCGCTAACGTGGATCGCGTCGACGCCACGTGGTCGGCTCCCACCGGGGAGTTCGGATCCTTCGAGATTCGCTCTGGCTGGCACGGCGGCGACTGATCCGGGAGACCCGTCAGGGCAGGCCTGAAAGCATCCCTCCGTCGACCGCGGTGAAGGTCCCGGTCTGGTACCGCGCCGGCTCGGAGGCGAGATAGGCGATGAGGCTTGCGAGCTCCGCGGCCGTGCCGTACCGCCCGGCGGGGATCGTCGCCAGGTGCGCGGCGCGGATCTCCTCCATCGATCGACCGGTCCGCTCCGCCGCAGCTTCGTCGAGCTGCTCGATTCTCTGAGTCTCGAGGCGGCCCGGCAGCACCCCGTTCACCGTCACGCCATCCGCGGCGACCGATCGCGAGACCGTCTTCAACCAGGCCATGAGCGCCGATCGACCCGCGTTCGAGTAGGGCAGCTCGGGGATCGGCTGCCGGACCGTCGACGAGAGGATCGCCACGATCCGGCCCCAGCCGGCCGCGCGCATCTGCGGCAGCAGCCGCGTCGCGAGGTCGATCGGCGTTGTCGCGAGGAGCTGGAACGACGTGCTCCAGCCTTCGGGATCGGTCGCGGTCGGGTCAACCGGCGGCGGACCGCCGGCATTGAGGACCACGATGTCGACCCCGCCCAGGGCGGCGACGGCCGCGGTCGCGATCGCCGCCGCGCTGTCGGGTCGCGCGGCATCGGCGGTCAGGACCGCCACGGGGGCACCGTGCCGAGCCTCGAGCTCGCGAGCGACTCGCTCGAGCCGCTCGCGCGACCGCGACCAGATGGCGAGCCGGCAACCTTCGGCCGCGAGCGCCTCAGCGGCCGCGCGACCGAGCCCGCTCGATGCGCCACCGACGAGCGCTCGCCGGCCCGCGATCCCCAGATCCACTGCGCCTCCATGGCCCGTTCGCCGTCGCGCCCCCGGACCTGCGGGCTATTCCGCCGAGGCCCCGTCGCGGCGGATGCTGCGTCGATGGAAGAGCCCTCGGTCGCCGAATTGCTGCCGGAACTCTACCGGGAGGTTCTCGACCGCGTCGCCGCGCTCGAGGAGCACGGCCAGCGCGCCGAGGCCGGTCGTGTTCGTGCGGACGCGACGCGGGCGTATTCGCGCGCCTGGGACAGGTCGGCCGTCGGCAGGCTGCGAGCCCTCCGCATGCACGCTGAGCGAGTCATCCAGGGCCGCGAGCGACCACGGGCGCAGCATCCGCTGGCCGCTGCGATCGCCCGCGTCACGCCGGAGCGCGGCGTCTGATCAGCGGCCGGAAGCGCGGTAGGCTTCCGGCATGGCGGCGACGATCCCGGAGCTCATGGAGCGCGCGATCGCCGCGCTCGAGCGGCTCGCCGCGACCGCCGACCCGATCGACGACGAACAGCAGTACGTCCGCGACCTCGTGCTCGTCTGGAGCGCGCGCCTGCGGGCCGTCGGGGCCGATCGGGCGACTCAGGCCGGCACGCCCGAGCTCGACGACGCGATCAACTGGATGGCCGCAGAAGCGGGTCGGGTCGCCGACCCCCACCGCGCGATCGACTGGCTATCGACGTTGCCCCAGGTCGCCATCCTCGCCGTCGGCGAACCGAACGCGTGAGATTCCAGGACGCGGCCCGCGACGCCAGGGCAGTCGTGTACGCGGGGATCCAGGCCGATCCGCTGGTCGCCACCTGCGCTGACCTGCTCGCGGACGCGTCCGGAGCACAGCGCGTGCTCGCGCGGGCGGTGATGAACGGTGAGAGCGCCGATTCGACCGGCTGGCGGACGGCGTTCCCGAGCCTCTTTGGGGCCGCGGCGGCTGCGCCCGGTTCGGGCGAGCGCGAGCGGTCCGAGGCCATTCTCAGCGCGGCCCTGGCGGTCACGGCGCGCGGCGAGCAGGTCCGCTCGCAGGTTCGGGGCGCGATCGTCGAGGCGCTCACGGAGCGGCTCCTCGCCCGGCGCATCGGCCCGGCCGCGGTGCATCGCGAGCGCCGGATCCTCTTCGATGGCGTGGCGGCCGAGATCCACCCGTACGACGTCACCGTCGAGCGGCCGGGCTCCGCGGAGGCATACGACTGCAAGTGGGGCGCTCGCGGCATCGGCGCCGACGTCCTCAACCAGCTCGACGACGCCCGACGCCACGCCGCCGAGGAGGGCGAACGGCTCCTCGTCGCCCTGGTGATCTTCGATGCCCGACGATCGTGCGAGGTCCGCCTCGCCCGCCAGTCGGCGTCGCGAGAAGGCCTCCGGCTCGTCAGCCTCGAAGCCCTCGACCGGCTCGCGGGGACGCGGCCGGCCCAGGCGGCCACCCTCGAGGCGGCGCGATGATCGATCCCGGCGGCTGGCCCGAGCCCGGCGGCGACGTGCCCGCTGAGCTCGATCCGGGGCTCGTCGGCGGTCCGGCGCGACCCGTCCCGGGCATCGACAACGGCTACATGGCCGGCTACCGCGTCAGGTTCGACGAGGCCGGCGCAGACGGTCGCATCCGGACCTCAGCGCTCCTGCGCTATGCCCAGGACGTCGCGTGGCGGCACTCGGAGGATCTCGGCTTCGACCGCCGCTGGTATACGGAGCGCGGCCGGTGGTGGGTCGTTCGAGCGCTCGAGCTCGAGGTCCTCGCGCCGATCTCGATGGGCCGGACGCTGCGGCTCTCGACGGCGGTCATTGGCCACCGGCGGATCTGGGCGCGTCGCCTCGGCGAGTGCCGGCTTGCCGACGGATCGCTCGTCGCCGCCGTCAACACGGACTGGGTGATCCTCGACGCGCGGGGCCGGCTGGTCCGGATCCCGGAGGACTTCGGGCTTTCGTTCTCAAATCCCGAGCTCCCAGGCGAGATCCTTCGGGTCGACCAGGGCGAGCCGCCCGCGGAAGGGGCCAGGCTCGAGATCCGCGTCCGGCCCCAGGACCTCGACCCGATGGGCCACGTGAACAACGCCGCGTATCTCGACTGGATCGAGGAGGTCCTCCTCGCCGCCGGCCGGGACGACGCCGTGGCAGCGCTGCCGCGACGGCTGCGGTTGGAGTACCGGGCTTCGGCCGAGCCCGGCGACTCGCTGGTCGCCATCGCCTGGGACGGCTCGGCGGGCTGGAACGTCCGCATCTCGCGGGCAGATGGCGCCGAGCTCGTCCGCGCGATCGGCGTAGAGGCGGCTGGAACGTCGTTGTCAGGTCGAGGCTGACCCGGGTAGTTAAGGTCGCCCACCGCAGTAGCCGCTAGGGCTCGCGAGCCCCGGGCGTCGGCTTACGCGACGAAGCGGTCGACCGAGAGGCGGGTTGCGCGGCTGTCGCCGGTCGACAGGAGGACCGAGATCTCCTCCGCCCCAAGCGCCCGGGCGAAGAAGTAGCCCTGCCCGAGGTTCGCACCGAGCGCTCGCAGGTCGGCCAGCTGGCCGGCGTCCTCGATGCCCTCGGCGATCGTCGAGAGGTGCAGGGTTTCGCCCAATCGCAGGATGCCCGGACGACCGCTCGCTGATCGGGGCCCGCTGACATGCTCGCGGCGCCAGGGAGCGCGAATCAGCTCCTGCGCGTCAGCTGCCGCGCATCGCCGG
>DAINSJ010000044.1:0-3891 GCA_036741375.1 Candidatus Limnocylindrales bacterium | reverse complement strand
GCGGCGCCAGGGAGCGCGAATCAGCTCCTGCGCGTCAGCTGCCGCGCATCGCCGGAGCGGGCGCCGGCTCGACCGGATGGGCCGGCGACTGCAGGTCGGCGACGGTCCCCAGCCACGAGGTTGCCGCGGTCGCCCAGTAGTTGGCCATCTGCTCGAGGCGGGGCGCGTAGATGGCGCGGGCCGCCTCGAATCGGGGCCAGGCCGTGTCGGCGGGTTCGAGGCGATAGCCGACGTCGGCGAGTCGGGCCCACGCGGCATCGAAGTCCGCCCGACCCAGGGTGCCCGGCTCACCGTATCGGAAACCGAGGTTGCTTACGTCCTCGACGAGGTGCGATCCGACCCGCCGGGCGAGCTCGGCCTCGCCCCTGGGGATCCCGTTGATCGTCGTGATCACGAGGCTCGAGGCGTCCAGGACCGTGCCGAGCGAGCTGATCCAGGACAGGTTGTCGTGGCTCGATCGGAAGAACCCGAGGAGGGGATACGCGACGTGCGAATCCAGCACCTCCGCCGACCAGCGCTGCCAGCCGATGAAGAACTCGGGCAGCCGATCGACGAGGTCGAGCCGGGCATAGGCCTCGAGGAGGGCGACGGCCGAAGGCGGCGCGCCCGCGGTGGCCTGGAGGATGACGACGTCGATCTCCCGCCGCTGGTACGAGCCGTACAGCGAGAAGAGGAACGTCACGACAAGGGCGACCACGCCGAGGCCCGTGGCCGCTGCGGTGATCACGAGGATTCGCGCCAGCGGGCCATGGGCCACGATGTCGCCGAAGCCCAGCGTCAGGACTGACGTGGCCGCGAAGTACACGGTCGTCCAGAAGCTCGGCAGCGGGGTCAGCTGGTCGCGAATCGCGTACAGGACGAAACCGTAGCCGAGGATGAGGCCAGCAAGCCAGAGCGTGAGCAGCATGATCGCGGCCGCCGGTCCGAACATGCCGAAGAGGAGATCACGGGTTGATTCGGAGCGGCCCTGCGCGAACGAACGGACTACCGGCCAGGTTCCGCGGATCGCATATCGGGCGATCCGAAATCGGCCCGGTGTCGGCCGCGGCACGACCACGGTCTGGAACAGATCCCAGAGGGTCAGGGCGAGGAGGAGGGCTCCGAGGAGGAACGCGGCGACTTCCATGTCCCGCGATCATCCCATCCCGGGATCGACCGCGGCGCGCCAGGTCGAATAGTGCTGCGGCCAGTCGTCGGCGGTCGGCCGCTCGCCGAGCACGGCGGACTCGACACGAAACTCGAAGAGCTCATAGCCCTCGTCCGCCTCGAAGGACCAGCCCGCGGCGACGGCCGAGCGGGTCGGCTCGTCCACGACCTGCGCCCGGCCGCGCACGCTGAACTCATTCGGCGCTGCCGGATCCAGGTGGGCATGCAGGGCGTATCGCCCGTCGCGTTCGAGATCGACCCGCTTCGCGGACTTGAGGATGAACGCGTAGAGCCCGTCCTCCACGATCCCGACGCTGATCGGATGGATGCGCGGCGGCTCGCCATCGCGGACCGTCGCGAGGAGGGCGCCGCCATGACCCTCGCGGTACAGGAGCGCCCGACCCGCGGCGGCCAGGTCCGGGGCGGCCGCCGCGAACTGCCGCCATGTCGCCATCGGTCGATCTCCTGTCGTTCTGGCCCGGCCTTGCTAGGGTGAGCCCATCCTGCAGCAAAGGGGCTGACGATGCGCTTTCACACGACGATCCTGTCGGCCGGGAAGACCGCCGCCGGGATCGTCATCCCGCCGGAGATCATCAGCGCGCTCGGATCCAGCCGGAAGCCGGCCGTCAAGGTGACGATCCGCGAGTACACGTATCGAAGCACCGTCGCGACCGTCAACGGCCAGTTCATGGTTGGCGTCAGCGCCGAGAATCGGGCGAAGGCCGGTGTCGCGGGCGGCGATGACGTCGACGTCGAGATCGAGATCGATGCGGAGCCACGCACGATCGACGTGCCGCCGGACTTTGCCTCGGCGCTGGTCAGGGAGCCGAAGGCCGAGGCGTTCTTCGAAACCCTGTCGAACAGCCAGAAATCGTGGTTCGTCGGGGGAATCGAGGGTGCGAAGACCGCGGAGACGCGTCAGCGCCGGATCGACGGCGCCCTCGAACGATTGCGCGAGGGCCGCGGCCAGCGCTGAGCCGGCCCGCCCAGGAGGAACCCCTGGCCCAGCGCGGGCAGGCTGGCCGGCCGAGCCCGACCCCGATCTGCTGTGGCTGAAGCCGCACCTCGCTCGACTTCGGGCCAAGCTCGACGCCGCCCGCGGACCGGCCGTCGTGGCGATTCGAGGCGTTGGCTACCGGCTCGAGGCGCCACGCCTCTGACGGCTCACGCCACGATCGCAACGGGTGCCGCCGTCGCGGGCCGGAGCGCCCGCTGCGGCTGACGCTCCACCGCGGCCGGGGCGGTCGCCGGCAGCGGCTCGACGACCCAGAAGGAACCGGGCGCCGGTCCGTCGTTCGCGAGCAACCACGCCGCGAGGGCCGAGCCCGCATCGCGATGATCCCGCAGGAGCTGCTGGATCGCCGCTCTGGCGGCCGCGTCCCGGGGCCCGCCGCCCACCGCGCGGGTGCCGACGCTCGTCGGATCGATGTGGCGCCAGATCTCGCCCTCGCGATCGAGGACATAGGCCCGGCCACCCGTCATGCCGGCCCCGAAGTTCGGACCGACCGATCCGAGGACGAGGAGCGTCCCGCCGGTCATGTACTCCGCGCCATGCGGTCCGATGCCCTCGACCACGGCCTCCGCCCCGGCGTTCCGCACCGCGAACCGCATCCCGGCCGCCCCGACGACGTGGAGCCGCCCGCCGGTCGCGCCGTAGAGGCAGGTGTTGCCGGCGAGGACGGGTCGCGCGACCCGCGACGGCGCGCCGGAGTCCCGGTCCGGCGCCACGATCACTGTGCCGCCGGACAGGCCCTTCGCCACGAAATCGTTTGCCGTGCCCTCGAGCCGGAGCTCGATGCCCGTTCCGAGGAACGCCCCGAACGACTGGCCCGCCGCACCGCGAAGGCCGAGGTGCAACGGCACCTGGATGGTTCCTCGCTCCACCTCGCCGGTGAGCGCCGAGCCGAAGGACCGCTCCGCCGTTGAGATGCGCAGGCCGTCGAGCCGCACGGCAGCGTGGCCGCGGAGCGCTGCGACCAGGCGCGCCTCCAGCGGTGACGAGGTGAGGCGATCGAGACCGCGACCCGCGCTGGACGGGGACGATCGGCGCGCGGCGCCCGCCGGCCAGCGTGGTCCACCGAGGACCCGGGCGAGGCCGGCATCGCGAGACCTACCCCACGGCACGACTCGGAGGATCTCGCCGCCCGCGCCGATGATCTCGCCGACGGAACGTGCCCCGATCGCCGCAAGCTCGTGGCGGAGATCCTCGGCGAGGGCCAGCGCGAAGGCCTCGACCTGCTCCGGCGTTCCTGCGAACTTGGCCCGGAGGTCTTCGCGCTGCGTGGCGATCCCGGTCGGGCAGGTGTCGAGATGGCACTGCCGGGCCATGTCACAGCCGATCGCGACGAGGGCGGCCGTCCCGACGGCGAACTCCTCCGCTCCGAGCAGTGCGGCAACGAGAAGATCCCGGCCCCGCTGGAGCCCACCGTCGGTCCGGAGGGCGACACGGTCGCGGAGATCGTTCCAGAGGAGAACCTGGTGAACCTCGCTGAGTCCCAGCTCCCAAGGCACGCCAACATGCTTGATCGAGCTGAGCGGCGAGGCCCCCGTTCCACCCGCGCCGCCCGCAACGTGGATGTAGTCGGCGCCGGCCTTCGCGACGCCGGCCGCAATCGTCCCGATGCCGCGCGACGCCACGAGCTTGACGCCAATTCGGGCGTCCGGGTTGATTGCCCGGAGATCGGCGATGAGCTGGGCGAGGTCCTCGATCGAGTAGATGTCGTGGTGCGGCGGCGGGCTGATGTA
>DAINSJ010000043.1:0-11148 GCA_036741375.1 Candidatus Limnocylindrales bacterium | reverse complement strand
CCGTGCAGTCGCAGGAAGCGCTGGACGGAGCCTGGCTCCGGCTGAAGAAGGCCTGCACGCGCTCGAGCGTCGGCCGGTAGCCGGAAGGGGTGCGGGCCTGTGCGTCGCGCACCGCCGCGAGCTGCTCTGCGTCGCGGTTTTGCTGCGGCGCGAAGCGACCCGCGATCAATGTCGCGGTCTGGGGGTCCATCATGTTGGTCACCTCGCCTTTCGTATCGATTGACGTAAATATAGCCTATATATCGACACTTGTCAATATCGATGTCCGTCGATTAGGATGCTTGCATGAAACGCACCATCGAACCCGATGTCCGCCTCCTGGCGGCTCTCGCCGATCCCGTCCGCCTCGACATCCTCCGTGAGCTCGCCGGCTCGTCCGAGGTCTGTGCCTGCGACTTCACGGACTGCTGCGACGTGTCGCAGCCCACCGTGTCCCATCATCTGAAGGTCCTTCGAGAGGCCGGCGCCGTCGTCTCCGAGCGGCGCGGCAACTCGATCTTCTACCGGATCGCGCCCGACCTCGTGGCTCGGGTAGCAGAGATCACGAGTGGCTTCGTGTCCGGCGGCTTCGTGCCGCTATCCGCACTTCGCCTGACGTCCACGCCGAACGCCCCGACGAAGGCCGCGCCGCTCTCCTGACGCGTCGCCTGACGCGCCCAACATGCCCAACGCGCGCTTCCGTCAGCGGACGAGCGCGTCCGGCGGGAGCAGCCAGCGCAGGACGCCTGCTCCGGCGCCGTCGATGACGTCGCCGGGGACCTCGATCCGGGCCAGGGCTCCCTTGCGGAGCGGGATCGATGCCCCGACGAGCAGCTCGACCAGCTCGCTGAAGTCCGGATCGTGGCCAACGAGGATCGGGCGCCGGAACGAACCGTCGCGGACGACCGCAACGAGCTCGGAGAGGCCGAAACCTTCGGCGAGCCGATCGTCGGTGCGGACCTCGATGCCCACGGCCTCGCCGATGGCCGCAGCGGTCTCGGCTGCCCGGATCTTCGGCGAGGTGATGATGGCATCGGGCTCCAGCCCGATTTCGCGCAGGAAGCGAGCCAGTCGGTGCGCCTGCTTCCGACCCTTGCCGGACAGCGGGCGCGCGGCGTCGGGGCCGGTCCACGCGGCCGGATCGCCGGCATCTGCATGACGGACCAGCACCAGATCGAGCCCCGCGCGCTCGGCGGTCATCCGGCCGCGACGCCCAGTTCGTCGGGATGGGCTCGTCGCGCGAGCTCGATGAACGTCCGCATTCGCACCGCGATCTCGGTCATGACGCGCCGGAAGACCGCCAGCCGCTGCGCCTCGCTGCCGGTAGCGTCGGCCGGATCGTCGATGCCCCAATGCATGGATTCCTCAGCGCCCGGGAACACGGGACACGATTCGCGGGCCCGGTCACAGACCGTCACGACGTAGTCGAAGCGCTGATCGAGGAACTCGGTGACGGGCTTCGAGCGGGCGTCGCTGATGTCGATCCCGATCTCCTTCAGGACCTGGATTGTCATCGGATGGACGTCGTCCCTGGGCCAGACGCCGGCGCTGAAGGCCTCGAAGTCGCGACCACCCTCCCGCCGCAGGATTGCCTCGGCCATCTGGCTCCGGGCCGAGTTGCCGCCGCACACGAAGATCACCCGGATCGGCTGCGTCCGGCGCCCATCGCTCATGGGTTGAGGTCCTCCACGTCTCCAGTCGCGAGATACACGACGTCTTCCGCGATATTGGTCACCCGATCGCCGATCCGCTCGATCCAGTGGGCGGTCAGGATCAGTCGCGTCCCGCGCTCGACGGTCGTCGGGTCGGCGCTCATCACCTTGATGACGTCGGCGAAGATCTGGTGATAACCGTGGTCGATCTCGTCGTCGAGGGCCGCTACCTCGCGGGCACGAACATCGTCGACGTCGACGACCGCGTTCAGAACGCCACGAACCTGGTCGGCTGCCAGGCCCCCGATCCGGCCCAGCTCGGCGATCGAGGGCAGAGAGCGGTCGTCGGCGAGCTTGCGGGCCTGCTTCGCGACGCTCGAGGCGTGATCGCCGATCCGCTCGAGCTCGTAGCCGACATGGTGGAGGGCGAGGAGAAATCTTAGGTCTCGGGCGACGGGCGACTGGGTCGCGATCGTCATCGCGACCGCTTCGTTCACGACCCGCTGGGCATCGTTGACCTCACCGTCGCCGGCGATCACCTCGACCGCCAGGGCGGCGTCGTGATCGACCAGTGAGCGGATGGCGTTCCGGATCTGGTTCTCGACGAGCGAGCCCATTCGGAGGATGCCGTCCTTGACCTGCTGCTCGTCGCGATCGAGCGCGGCGCGCGAGCGGCTCGTCTCGACCCGCAGATTCACGGCCGGTTGCTCAACGGAACCTGCCATCTCAGCCGAACCTCCCGGACACATAGTCCTCCGTGAGACTCTGCGTCGGATTCGTGAAGATCTTGACCGTGTCGTCCATCTCGACGAGGTAGCCGGCGCGATCCTCGCCCATCGTGAAGAACGCGGTCTGGTCGCTCACGCGAGATGCCTGTTGCATGTTGTGGGTCACGATCACGATCGTAAAGGCCTCCCGGAGCTCGGCGATGAGCTCCTCGATGCGCAGTGTCGCGATCGGATCAAGCGCGGAGGCGGGCTCGTCCATGAGGATGACCTCGGGATCCACGGCGAGGGCGCGAGCGATACAGAGGCGCTGCTGCTGGCCGCCGGACAGGGACGTTCCGTTCGCCCGCAGCTTGTCCTTGACCTCGTCCCACAGCGCGGCGCGCCGCAGCGAGCGTTCGACGACCTCCTGGACGTGGCCCTTCGGGAGCCGGCCGGTCAGCCGCAGGCCGGCAGCCACGTTGTCGAAGATGGACATCGTCGGGAACGGGTTCGGTCGCTGGAAGACCATCCCGATGACGCGCCGGAGCTGGACCGGGTCGACCTCGGGGTCGTAGATGTCGATGCCATCGAGGCGGACCGAACCTTCGACCCGGGCCCCGAGCGCCAGCTCGTGCATCCGGTTGAGCGCCCGCAGGAACGTCGTCTTGCCGCAGCCCGAGGGGCCGATGATCGCCGTCACCGAGCGTGGTCGGATGGTCATCGAGACGTCGCGGACCGCCCGAAAGGCGCCGTAATACAGGCTGAGGTCGTCGACCTCGATTCGGCCGGTCTCAGGTGCCGGGCTCGCCGGGACGGCCGCCTCGGTGACCACGGGCCGGGGCGCCAATTCCACGCTCATCCGTTCTCCCTCATCCAACTCGGCGGCCTGCCGAGCGGGCCCGGACAGCGATGTTGATGACGAGCACGACGACCATCAGCAGGAAGGCTACCCCCCACGCTTGCTGATTGAGCGCCGCGTTCGGCTGCGTCGCATTGCGATAGATGAACAATGGCAGCGCGTCCATCGGCTGGGCGAAGTTGCCGACGTTGATGAGCCGGCTCCCGAGTGCCGTGAAGAGAAGGGGAGCGGACTCGCCCATCGCCCGGGCAAAGGCGAGCATCGAGCCGGTCAGGATGCCGGTCAACCCCGTCCGCAACACCACGGACAGCACCGTTCGCCAGACGGGGACCCCGAGTGCCAGCGCCGCTTCGCGCAGCGCACCCGGGACGAGCCGCAGCGTCTCCTCGGTCGTCCGCAGCACGATCGGGATCATGATCACCGCCAGAGCCACGCTGCCGGCGAACGCGTTGTACTGCTTGAACGGCAGCACCAGGAACGTGAACACGAAGATCCCGACCAGGATCGACGGGACCCCGACCATGACGTCGGCCGAGAAGCGGATGATCCGCGCGGATCGTTGGCCGGCGAACTCGCCGACATAGACGGCGCCGAGGATCCCGGTCGGGATGGCGATGAGCGAGGCAAGCGGCACCATCTGGAAGGTTCCGAGGATCGCGTTGGCAGCCCCGCCGCCGATGCCGAGGGCCTTGGGGCCTTTCGTGATGAGGTCGAGGTTGAAGGCGCCGATGCCGTTGATCGTCACGAAGGCGATGACCGCGGCGAGCGGCGCCACGCACACGATTGCCGCCGCGAACGCGAGGCCGCGCATCGCCCGATCGTGGACCTCGCGTCGCCGGCCCAGCGCGGCCCGGCCCAGTCGCGACACCGACGCCGGATTCACCGCCGCTCCCGCGGCGCTCACGAGCCGCCGTCGCGGAATGCGCCGGAGGCCCGCCAGACGAGGAACCGAGCGACGACGTTGAGCCCAACGGTGATGACGAGGAGGATCAACCCGAGCCCGATGAGCGCCGACGTCTGAAGGCCGACCTGGGCCTCGCTGAAGGTCGTCGCGATCTTCGAGGCAATCGTCTGGGCGGTGTCGAAGACGCTCTGCGGGATGTGCTCGCCGTTGCCGATCACCATCGTCACCGCCATCGTCTCGCCGAGTGCGCGGCCGAGGCCGAGGATGATCGCTCCGACGATGCCGGAGCGGGCCGCCGGGAGCACCGCCTTGCTCACGGTCTCCCAGCGTGTCGCGCCGAGCGCGAGCATCGCTTCGCGCTGGTTGTCCGGAACCGAGTTGATGACCTCCCGGGAGATCGACACGATGGTCGGCAGGATCATGATCGTGAGGATCACGCCGGCGGCGAACAGGCCGATCCCGAACGGCGGACCGGCAAAGAGGGGGATCCAGCCGAAGACGCCGACGATCCAGGCCTCGACCGTGCTCTTCAGCACCGGGCTCAGCACGAAGATGCCCCAGAGGCCGTAGACGACCGACGGAATCGCCGCGAGGAGCTCGACGGCGAAGGTCAGTGGCACGGCCACGCGCCGAGGGGCGAGCTCCGCGAGGAAGATCGCGGTGAGCAGGCCGATCGGAGCCGCGAGCACGACGGCGATGAGCGCCGCCCCGAGCGTGCCGACGATGTAGGGCATGGCGCCGTAGATGCCGGCAACGGGATCCCACGTGGTCCCGGTGATGAACGACAGGCCAAAGGTCCGGAAGACCTCGCCCCCGCTCACGGCGAGCTGGACGGCCAGGAGGATGAGGAGGCCGACGACCACGAACGCGAAGATCCGGGTCCCGAACCTGAAGAGCAGGTCCGGAACCCGGGACGTTCCTCGCGCGAAGCGGCTGGATCCGGCCGAGGCCGTCATCGTCCTGGTTACGGCCAGATCGGCGCGCCACCCGTGGTGAGCAGATGGAGCTCGGCGAGCGCCTTCTGCTGAACGCTCTGGGGAAGCGGCGCGTAGCCGATCGCCTTCTCCTCGCCCTGGCCGTCGTTGAGGGCCCAGTAGAGGAATGCGACGAGCGACTTGCCCTTGTCGGCGTCCTTCTGGTCGACGTACGCGAGGATGTAGGTATACGCCGCGATCGGATAGGTCGTGTCGCCCGCGCCGTTGATGATCGGCGCCTGGCGGAAGTCCGCCGGGAACTTGTCGGCGATGGCCTCAGCGGCGGCGGTGACGCCGTCGACGGAGCCCGGGACGAACTTGCCGGCGGCGTTCTTGAGGAGCGCGCTGCTGAGGCCCGAGACCGTGGCGTACTCGAGCTCGACGTAACCGACCGCGCCGTCGGTCTGCTTGACGCCGGCCGAGACGCCATCGTTGCCCGGGGCGCCGTTGCCGACCGGCCAGTTGACCTCTTTGCCGGCCCCGACCTTCGTGTGCCAGTCGGGGCTCACGGTGTCGAGGTACGTGGTGAAGGCGTTCGTGGTGCCCGAGCTGTCGGCCCGGTGGACGATCAGGATCGACGTATCCGGAAGGTTTGCGGCGATGTCCGCGTTGTTCGCCGCGATCTTCGGATCGCTCCACTTCGTGATGGTCCCGAGGAAGATTCCGGCCAGGTTGTCGGCATCGAGCTTGAGGCCCTTGACGGCGGCGCCGTCCACCCCCTTGATGTTGTAGATCAGGACGACGGCTCCGAGCGCCGTCGGGACGTGGAGGATCTTCGTGCCGGCCGGGAGCGCCGCGATCTCCGAGTCCTTCATGGCCGCGTCAGAGGCCCCGAAGTCGACGGTCTGCTCGGTGATCGCCTTGATCCCGCCGCCCGAGCCGATGGCCTGGTAGTTGATCTGGACGTTCGGGTACACCGTGCTGAACTTCTCGACCCAGACCTGGTACAGCAGCCCGGGGAAGGTTGCCCCGGCGCCGGTCAGGGTCACGTTGCCGGTCGGCGGAACGGGGTTCGCCGCGGCGCTCGGGCCGGTCGTGCCGCCGGTCGTGGCCGCGGGCTGCGATGGGGCCGTCGTGCCGGCGCTGGTGCAGGCGCCAAGCAGGAGCATTGCGGCAAGCGCAATCGCCCCGGTTCGCATCGGCATGCGGATCGTCACTCGATGGTTCCTCCAATTGGGCTGCGCCGAAGAGATGGCGCGGCGCTCCGAATGGCGAGCCACCTCCGGCCCGCCACCGTGAATCGTCGAGAGGCGCGGTCAACCGGAGGTGCTCGCCTCGTTAACAAACGGTGAAGTCGGGTCCGGGCCTGTCCCGCGCGCTGGCGGTTCGGCGAGGCTGCGTGAGAGACTTGGCGTAGGTCGCCAAGGCAAGCCGCGACGCGCCGGAGGTCTCCGCACGATGCCGAAATCACGGGATAGCGACGACACGGGAAAGAAGCCAAAAGCTGGCGCCAGGGGCGACAGGGTCGCCGGTGGATCGCCCGCGGAGGCCGCGACCCTGCCGACCGATGCGCCAGCTCGATCGGCCGGGCCGACCCGCCGGCAGGTCCGTCAGATCGCCCGCCTCGTCGGTCGTCTCGAGGCGCTCGGCGAGCTCGAAGCCAAGCGCCGCCGTCAGCTCCAGGTCGCGCTCGAGAAGGGCGGCAAGACGAAGCGCCATCGCCAGCAGGTCGATCGGGCCGTCGGCCGCGTCGGCGAGCTGATCGACCGGCTCCGGACGCTCGCCCGTGAGCTCGAATCGCCCGTGCCATCCGCCACGCCGGTACGGTCCGCCGCGCGGAACACCGCACCCAAGACCAGGAACGCGGTGGCCGCGCCGGCCACGGCGCGCGAGGCAAAGCCGGCCGCCGCACGAACGCTCGCGAAGCCTGCGGCACGACCCAACCGATCCAAGCCGGCCAGCGCAGGACATCGGCCTGAAGTGTCGCCGGAGTGACATCGCCGCGCACCGAACACACCGCCCGCCAGTCGCCGGTCTCGGTCGGCGCCGGGGTCGACATCGGTTCCTATTCGGTCCATCTCCTCGTCGCGGGCGTGCGCGGGCACCGGCTCGAGACGCTCGCCGACGAGTCGGCCTTCCTCGGGCTTGGGGCGGCCGTGGACGCGACCGGCGAGCTGGGCATCGAAGCGCGGGCCGCCCTCGTAGCGGCGCTTGGCGCATTTGTCGAGCGGGCTCGTCTGTTCGGGGCCGAGTCGATCGTCTTCGTCGCCACGGATCCCCTCCGTCGAGCGCGTGACGCGGCCGAGGCGATCGCCGAGATCGAGGCCTCGACGGGCGTGCCGGTCGAGATCCTGACCTCCGAGGATGAGGCCCTGCTCGCGCTCCTCGGCGTGAACGGCGGTCGGCCCGTCGTTCGCGAGACCCTGATCGTCGACGTCGGTGGCGGGAGCAGCGAGCTCCTGCTGGTGGGCCCCACGGGCGACCCAATCGCCGCCGGGCTGCCCTTGGGAGCGGCCCGGCTTAGTCGTCAGTTCGTCCGTGGTGACCCACCGGACGCGGCGGAGATCGTGGCGTTGCTCGAGGAATGTCGGCGCGCGCTCGAGCTCGCTCCGGGCGGGTCGCCCGCCGAGATCGTCGCCGTCGGGGGGACGGCCTCGAACCTCCTCCGGATCGGGCCGGCCCTGCCGGGTCCCGTCCTCACCCGAAAGCGCATCGAGCAGGCCCTGACGATCCTGGCCGAGGCGCCAGCCGATCTCATCTCGAGCTGGTACAACGTCCGCCCGTCCCGAGCCCGCGTCCTGCCCGCAGGCGCGGCGATCCTCCTCGCGGTCGCCGAGCGCTACGGCGCGGACGCCATCCGGGTCTCCCACGCCGGGCTGCGCGAGGGGCTCGTCCTCGCCGCGACGCATGCCGGTCCGACCTGGCACCGGGACCTCGCCTGGCTGGCCCACGGCTGGTCGCGCTGACCGGCTCCCTGCCGGTCTCAACCGGCAAGGACGGGGCCTGGCCTCCGACGCGGTAACTCCGGTCCAATTTCTCCCATTCGCCACCGCGGGTGGCATTCGGCATCGAAGTGCGCCTCCTAGGTCGCTCGGCGGCCGTGTCCGCCACCGATTTCATCCCGACTTGAACGTGGCTTGGGACAAGATCGATCGCAACGGCAGGGTGACGAGGCTTCCAGGCCCGATCGGGGTTCTCCAACGCCACGGGCGGTGGAATCCCGCGATTTCGGCGCGCGGGCTGAGGGCGCGTCCCGCGCGGGGCCTCTAGAAGCTAGAGCTCGGCGAGCACGTGGCCGAGCCGTCGTCGGAAGGCGAGGGAGGTCACGGCCGCCCAGGGCGGACCGATGGAGTTGCTCAGGTCCACCACAAGCCGCTCCTGCTCGGTGAGGTATTCGGCCACGGCGGCTGACTGGGCCGGCGTCAGCGAGTCGCCGCTCTCGGCCAGGAACTCGCGGGTCATCGCGGCCGCGACGTCGGCGTCGTTCAGCAGGCCGAGGTGGTCCTGGAGGGCGGTGACGCGGGCGATCGCATCCGCGGCCTCGGGCGCGAGCGCCTCTCGCACGAACTCGATCGAGTACCGCAGCCGCTTCGCTTCGATCCGGAGGCGATGGAGGGTCTCGGGGGGCGCGCCATCGACCACGCGCTCGAAGGCCCGAACGCGCTCGTAGGCGGCCCAGATCTGCGATCCGGCCCGTTCCCGGACCGTTGTCGGCTCGACCCCCGCCGTCCCCGCGACGCCGGCGTCGGCTGCGTCGACAAACCGCACGAAGCTCGTCAGCCAGCGGCGGTGGCGCGCCGAATCGAGCTCCTTGACCAGGGCCGCGCGCGCCTCCTCGCGCTTCGCCCGCCAGGCGACCTCCAACGGGCCGAGATCCTCGCGTCCAGGGGTCGTGAGCCGCTCGAGCTGGACGTCGAGATCCCTCGTCGCACCGAGCTTCGAGGCAACGACGCCGAGATCGTCGCGGAGCCGCCGGACCTTCGCGCCGCGAAAGGCGTCGCCGAAGACGCGCCAGGCCGCGCGCAGCCGGCGGGTCGCGACCCGCATCTTGTGGAGCTCCTCGGGATCGATTCCGGCCCGGACGCCAGGCTCCCGCACGAGCACCCGGGCAAGGTGGAAGCGCAGGACCTTGCGGCCGGCGACGCTCATCGAGTCCTCGGCCGTGACGCCCGGCGTCGGGCCTGTGTCGAGGCGCGGCTGCGAGCGCTCGATCCGCAGGCGTTGCGCAGCCGCCTCGGCGCGCGCGAGCTTCGAGGTCGTGGCCTCGACCAGAAAGGCGCGTTGCACGAGCTCGGCTCCGAGCCGCGCAAGCTCGGAGGAATCGCCGGACTTCAGCTCGATCTCGAGCACGTTCGATCGATCGGCGACCCGGCCGTCGGCGCGCGTCACGACCCGGTCGAGGCTGACCTCGACAGCTGCCCGGTCGTTTGCGAAATCGCGTTGCCGGCGGCGCTGCTCGATCGTCACGAGAGGCCCGAGCGGCTCCTCCCCGACGATCTCGATCAGGCGGTCTCGCGCCGCCGACGGCGGCCAGCCGGCGGGCGGCAGGGTGGGGTCGGCCGGGCCCTCGAGCTCGGGACGACGATGGGTCGCCCCGGCGCCGCGCCGGGCCACGCCCTTCACCGTGACCGACGTGGTCCCGTCGATCCGCCGGAAGCGGGCAGCCCAGCGGGCCGCCCGGACCCGGCCCGACGCCGTGTCGACGTAGATGTCCTCCACGAGGACGACACGCGAGGGACCGATCGAGTGGAGCCCGGCGAGCTCGTCCGCATCGACGAGCCGCCTCGCCGGCCCCGTTTGCAGGACGTCGAACTTGAGCTCGATCTCCTCGGGATCGCCGGCGCCGACCTCCTCCATCACGCCCACGGCTCGAGGGAGCCGGCGACGGCGTGCGGCCGGCGCGGGCTCGCCGCGGCCACCCGCTCGAGCGTTCGTTCGCGGAGGATCCGATGCGTATCGAAGGTGCCCGGAACGCCGCTGATCGCGTCGGTCCGCTTCCACGAGCCGTCCCGACCGAGCGTCCATGAGCGTCGGTCGTCCGCGAGCATCGTGTCGAGGATGACGTCGAGCTCCGCCCGGGCGTCGGGATCGTCGATCGGCACGAAGGCCTCGATGCGCCGATCCAGGTTCCGGTCCATGAGGTCGGCCGAGCCGATGTACCACTCGGGGCTGCCGTCGTTCTCGAAGCGCCAGATCCGGGAGTGCTCCAGGAACTCGCCGATCACCGAGCGGACGTGGATTCGGTTGGACATGCCGTGGACGCCGGGGATCAGCGTGCATGCTCCCCGGATGATCAGCTCGATGTCGACGCCCGCCGACGATGCCCGGTACAACGCCTCGACGCAGGCCCGATCGACGAGCGCGTTCATCTTCAGGACGATCCGGGCCGGGCGCCCCGCCGTCGCGTGCTCGATCTCGCGATCGACGAGCTCCAGGAATCGCGTGCGAAGCGTCATCGGCGCGACGAGGAGCCGCAGGAAGGTCCGCTGTCGCGACAGCCCCGTCAGGATGTTGAACAGGTCGCTCACGTCCGCGCCGATCTCGGGCCGGCAGGTCAGCAGCCCGAGGTCGGTGTACAGGCGCGCCGTCCGCGGGTTGTAGTTGCCGGTGCCGATGTGGACATACCGCCGCAGGATCGAGCCTTCGCGGCGGACCACCAGCAGCGTCTTGGAATGCGTCTTGAGCCCGACGAGGCCGTAGACGACGTGCGCCCCGGCGCGCTCGAGCTTCCGGGCCCAGGCGATGTTCGCCTGCTCGTCGAAGCGGGCCTTGATCTCGACGACGACCACGATCTGCTTGCCGGCTTCCGCCGCCCGGATGAGGTCGGCCACGATCGATGACTCGCCGGAAGTCCGATACAACGTGAGCTTGATCGTCAGGACGTCCGGATCGTCGGCCGCCTGGGCGACGAAGCGCCCGACGCTCGCGGAGAAGCTCTCGTACGGGTGGTGGACGAGGACATCGCCCGCCCGGACGGCGGCGAAGACGTCCGCCGGCTCGTCATCGTCCGGCGGCAGGAGCCGGATCGGCGTCACCGGCACCCACGGCGGCGTCCGGAGATCCGGCCGGTCGAGGTCCGCGAGCTGCTCGAGGCCGGTCAGGTCGAGCATCCCGCGGACCTCGTAGGTCTCGT